>JANQST010000345.1 GCA_028279155.1 Cyclobacteriaceae bacterium | reverse complement strand
ATATAGGCATTTCCTAAATTATTATTCAACTCTATTAGAACTAGTTCGGAAATATTAGCCGTCGCAAAATCATGTGCCTTCAAATATGCCTTTGTAGTGTTCTTATAATCCGTTTTTTCTTCAAACAGAAGCGCCTTATTCCACCATAAACTCAAAAGACTGAAAGAGTCCTTCTTGGAATTATAGTAATTCTCTGCAAAAGAATAGTAGTCGTTTGCCGTTTCAAGGTTCTGCTCTTTATCTCCATCACGCTTTAGGTACGTTGAGCCAATTAGTTCACTCAAATCAGCAGCCTTTGATTCATTTTCTAGTTCAACAGCTATTTCTAAAGCTTGCTGGTAGTACTCTTCTGCACCTTCAAAATCATGAGATTCTCCAAAAATTGTAAAGTTTCCAAGGTTTTGGTAGTTCAAGAGCTTTCCATATTTATAATTGATACTATCGTTCCAACTCAAGCTTTTGAACATGTAGAAGTACGCACTGTCTCCAATGCCAGATTTGGAAAAGCTAACACCAATGTTATTCAATGTTCTCCCGTAACTCTGATCAATCCTATGTTTTTTAAACAACTTCATTGCTTCCTTTAATACCTCAATAGATGCTTCGTTCTTACCGTCATTTTTCAATTGAACTCCAAATCGCCTAATGGCTTCAATTGATGATTCGGATCCTTCTTCTTTCTGGTAGATTCCTACAAGGCTATCAAGGATCACACGATGATCATTTTGCAACTGTGAGCTGGCTGACAAGGCAATTAAAATTGGACAAAACCATACAAACAGTTTCATCCAATTAATTTAAGGAAAACCTCTTACTTTCTTAAGGATATTGAGTTAATCACCATCTTTTGGATGTGGTGAACTTGTTCCGTCATGAAAGATATGGCGTCCAGATTTGTTGTGCGGAGCAACAACATGCACAGGAATCCCATCACTGACGTTCTCATCTTTAAGTTCATTCTTGCATATTATATGTTCGAAATAAAACTCTTGCTGCTCCATAACCCTTCCCTCCTGGAACTTCCTTGTCTCTTTGAACTCCAGCAATATCTTTTGGATCTTATCATCAGAATCTCTCTTGATAACGTTTTTCTTTAGTCGATACCCGCTAGGAGTTTTAACAAGAGTTGATATTCTAAACTTAATTAGGGCAGGCTTTAGCGCATGCACTGGCCTTACAATCTCTATGTACGTATAAGGCTTAAAAACTTTGGGTTCTCTATACTCTGACATCTTATTCGTTTTTCAGTACAAATTCTTTTTTAATAAAATCAACTTTTTTTCCGATTTCATCACTTTTACTAATGGAGTCAAAAACAGCATCTGCGTAGATCGCAAAACCTAACTCATTGCCTTCTTGATCCTCTGTTATAAGAGACAGTATTCCTAAGACATCCACATACCCACGTTTTGAATCAGGCTCAAAGTCTTTATCTGCTCGCACAACCAGACTACCCGAATCTGAATTTCCTGCAAAAGGCATTTTGGAAACCTTTCCATCCTTTTCATATCTGGTTATTTCGAACCCATATAAGAATTCATTTTCCTCTACAGAAGCATAAACATGAATGGAGGAAATTTTACCATATGTTATCTCCGTTCCGACACCATATTTTATGACATTTTCTCCAATTTTAATTTTATGATGGTTCCGTTCGAGTTCTGGAATTAGTCCAATTTCTTTGATCTCAGGCTTGACTTCTCTCTCAAGTTTAATTCCTTGAGGAAGCTCCAATTTAGACAGACACCATTCAACACCTCTTTTAGGTTTTTGAATATATCTGACTTTGCCTATTCTGAAGTTAGAAAAATTAAAATCTGGTATTTCTCTCAAACACTGACAAACTATATCGTCGTCCTCATCACCCTGATCACCAACCAGAATATGTTCTAAAGAGAGAAGAAAATAGTCTTTATTGTGTTTTACAATTCCTGATATCGTGCCTTTTGTAGCCCTTTGTAAATTACCCACACTTTCTCCGCTCATGATAGGGGGATAATCTCCTGGAATCTGCCCAGAAGCTCTTGAACTCTCTTCATTCAAGGATCTTCTTAAATTGGAATCATCTATAATAATTCGATCACTCCAAACTCGATAAGATCTAATAAGCAAATTCCTGACTTTTTCTTCTTCTCTAGAAGTGGTTTCATCCGAAACCTTGATTAGGATTTTGAATTTCCCAATAATCTTGTCCTTATCATCTTTATCCCTTTCACCGACCAACACCAATCCAATGGTGTTGACATAGCGCCTTCTCAGTAGCTTACTGCCTACTTTCTGAATGACATCAATTAAAAAAGGTCTGTTTTTCTTTCTCTCGTCCTCTGACACTTCCAATTGTTCATCTTTTTTGTGCTTTTCTTCGCCTGCGGTTGACATAAAACTTATTTTTTATTCAAAATTCTCACTCCGATAGAAAAATAAACTCATGTTAAACTGTCATTTTTCTCTACCGGTAATCCGGTATTCAGAATAAGAGAAAAGCTAACAATTCGTTATGCATAAAAAAAGCCAAACCCGTTAAGTTTGGCTTTCTAGGTAGAAAGTTCTTGAAATCAGTCAGTTATATCTAAATCAAGTGATATTGTACTTTACTCCTCAAACGCCCACTCCACCTTGTCCTTCATGTCCTTGACTACTATGCCTTCGGATTTAAGTTCGGCGCGAAGTTTATCCACTTTGTCAAAGTCTCGGTTGAATTTGGCCGCCTTGTATTCTTCCAAAATTGTGTCAAGCAAGTGTTCATAATTGACGTCACACTCTATTTTAAGACCTAACACATCTTCACAGAACCCGATGAAAGTTGATTTCATCTTATCAAACGTTTTCTTTCCAATCCCGCCAAACTTCAGTTGTCCGGTATGTAGAGAATTGACTTTCTTAACGAGATTGAATAGGTGGCCAATTGTGAGTGCTGTATTAAAATCATCATTCATTGCGTGGTAGCAATCATCACACAATTTCTGGATTTGGTCAATCTGATCTTGATTGGGTTGGCCATCATCTTCTACCCATTCCATTTCTTTAAGGATTCTCATTCCATTAGCCAAACGAACGTACCCCTTTCTTGAAGCTTCCAATGCATCATTGGAAAAGTCCAGTGTACTTGCATAGTGCGACTGCAACATGAAAAAGCGAATAGTCATTGGGCTGAATCCTCGATCGAGCAGCTCATGATTACCGGAAATAAGTTCTCCCGGTAGGATGGAGTTGCCTAATGATTTGCTCATCTTTTGCCCATTGAATGTCAGCATGTTCGTGTGAAGCCAATACTTTGCTCCACCCTTTCCATGGGTACCGGCATTTTGTGCGATTTCGCATTCATGATGGGGAAATTTCAAATCCATTCCTCCACCATGAATATCGAATTCCTCGCCGAGATATTTCGTGCTCATCACAGAACACTCAAGATGCCATCCAGGAAATCCATCGCTCCATTCAGTCTCCCATCGCATGATGTGTTCAGGTGCTGCCTTCTTCCACAAAGCAAAATCCAATGGGCTCCTTTTGTCATCCTGACCATCCAGGTCGCGCGTGTCACTGATAAGGTCCTCGATTTTTCTACCGCTCAAGATTCCATAGGGATGCTTTTTATTATAAGCTTCCACATCGAAATAAACGGACCCATTAGATTCGTAGGCAAATCCATTGTTTAACAAATCCTTGACCATCACCAACTGCTCCATCAAATGTCCAATTGCCGATGGCTCAATATCTGGTGGCATAGCATTGAATGTAGCCATCACCTCATGGAAGTCATTCGCATACATCTGAACAATTTCCATTGGCTCAAGATTTTCCAACTTCGCTTTTTTCGAAATCTTATCCTCCCCTGAATCCAGCAAGTGGCCCACATCTGTGATATTTCTCACGTATCTCACTTTATAGCCACAAAATCGAAGGTATCTGCTAATTACATCGAAACTTAGAAACGTCCGGACATTCCCCAGGTGTACATTGCTATAAACCGTCGGTCCACAAACGTACATCCCCACGTAAGGAGGATTTAAGGGTTGAAAATCTTCCTTTTTTCTTGTTAAAGAATTAAAAACTTTGAGCTTACCGACCATGGATTTCGTTATAATCTGCAAAGGAAATCAAATTGTAACATTTGACGCCTCTGTTTTCAGAAATCGACCGTTCGTCGAATAGTGTTTTTTTTCCGTTATTATACGCATAATTTTAAACCAATTAATTAGCCGCCTGCATGAAAAATGCCTTTTTTATACTCTGGTTACTGGTTTTTGCAGTTCAACCACTCAAAGGACAGTCGATTGACGCGTTGATAAGGAATGCTGAAGAAAGGCTTGAACGAGATGACTGGGTACGCGCCACAAAGGATTTTGAGTCCATTCTTGATAAATATGGAAGCAGTTTAACAGATCTGCAAAAAGCCAAGGTTCACAATGATCTTGGCTATCTCAATTTAAGGCTTCTAAATATGGAGGATGCAGAATACCATCTGAATCTTTCCATTTTAGGACATGAAGAAGCTGGCCTTCCCAATAAAAACGACTATGCCCAGGCACTACAACATATGGGTGAGCTATTTCTTGCCAATGTTCAATATGACATAGCCAAGAGTTACATCGATCAGGCAATTCAGGTAATCGTTGACGACAAAGGACGTGCAAGTGCGGAGTATGCCTTAGCTAGGATCGACCTTGCACAGGTCTACGAAGAAATTGGCTACTACGATCTGGCTTACGACATTTTCCTTGAAAGCCATGAGTCCTTGAAGAATTTAGGTGAATTCTCTCCTGAGTATGCTGAGGCTTGTAATCACTTGGGAAGAATTCTAATACGTCAAGGTCAACCCACAAAAGCAGAAGAATACATCAATGAAGGTACCGTCATTTACAAACAGTTAGGTACCGATTATGATGTTGAAAGAGCAGAGTCACTTGAAGGTCTTGGAAATTTCTATGAGCAACTTGGAAGATATGAGGATGCAGAGAAAACGCTTTTAGAAGCGTTGGAAATAAAAAGGTCAATTCCGAATGAGGCCAACATTCTTATTATTGAAACCTTAAACGATCTTGGTATCCTATACAGACATCTTGGTGATGATGTTAGATCTGAAGAAATGTTTCTCGAAGTGGTAAGAGAATGCGAGGAAGAGCTTACAACGGATCATCAATTTTATGCGACCGCAAAAAACAACCTCGCAAC
>JANQST010000329.1 GCA_028279155.1 Cyclobacteriaceae bacterium | reverse complement strand
ATAGCTTCAATAAAGCCATTCAATACGCTGATTCCTCCAAGAATCAAAGCACACTTAGTGCAGCCTACCGTTCGATGGCTGAGTTGGAAGAAGAGGTTGGCAATCTGCAGTCCTCCCTTGACTACTTCAAAAAAAGACACGAAGCAAGAATTAATGCCATTGAGAACAGACAAGAAGTTGAGATAAAGCGACTTGAGAACAATTACATCGTTGTTCAAAAAGAAAAAGAACTCGCCGTTCTTAAAACGGAGCAAGCCAGGCAGGATCTGGTACAAGGCTATTTGATTACTGGTATTGTTATTGCCATCTTGACGGTACTTCTTATTGTTATTCTTGCTCGAGCTAAGGTGAAAAAAGCGGAGGAAGAACAGCTGAAGCTTGAACGTGAACTTGAATACAAAAACAAAGAGCTTACTTCCTATGCGCTCAACTTTATCCAAAAGAATGAACTCATTGAACAGTTTTCGGATAAAATCGAGGAAATAAGAAAGCAAGCACCAGGGGAAGTTGCAGCGGAGCTTAACAGAGTACGAAAGCTACTTGATGACAGCTCTCGAATTGACAATGAATGGGAGAATTTCAAAATGATGTTTGAAGAAGTTCATAAAGGGTTTTTTACTGCAATCAAAAACCAATATCCGGAGATTGGTAGTGCTGAGCTCAGGCTTTGCGCCCTCCTGCGTCTCAACATGAACCTGAAAGAATCATCACGAATCCTGGGCATATCGAGCGATAGTGTAAAAACTGCTCGCTATCGATTAAGGAAAAAACTAGGGCTGGCAACTGAAGACAATCTCGTTGATTTCTTGATGCGTTTTGATCAAAAAATGGTTGCCTAAACCTTTTGATTCAAGACATGCATTGCTAATTGTTATGTAGTGCCGTAACTTCGCGCCTCAAAATCAGGCTGAAAATGATCTCAACACAAAATATCTCCCTTCAATACGGCAAAAGAGTTCTTTTTGATGAAGTGAATATCAATTTCACGGGAGGAAATTGCTATGGCATCATCGGTGCGAATGGGGCCGGGAAATCTACTTTTCTTAAGATCCTATCAGGAGAAATACCCGCCAATTCCGGATCTGTTAAAATCGAACCCGGCAAACGAATGGCTGTACTAAAGCAAAATCATTTCGAATACGATGAAGTTCCTGTGCTTGATACTGTTGTAATGGGTCACAAAGAGCTTTGGGATCTTAAGTTAGAGAAGGATGCCATCTATGCCAAGCCAGACTTCTCCGAAGAAGATGGGAATCGTGCATCAGATCTTGAAGCAAAATTTGCTGACATGGATGGTTGGAATGCAGAGTCTGATGCAGCAGCACTACTGAGCGGTCTCGGAATAAAGGAAGTAGATCATTATAAGCTGGTCAAAGAATTGAGCGGCAATGAAAAAGTTCGTGTACTTCTTGCGCAAACCTTATTTGGGAATCCTGACATCCTCATTCTGGATGAGCCGACCAATGACCTTGACATCCAGACGATTTCATGGTTGGAAGAATACCTGCTTGATTTTAAGAACACACTGATTGTTGTTTCTCACGACAGACACTTTTTGGATACGGTTTGTACGCATGTCGCCGATATAGATTTTGGTCAGATCAAGCTTTACACGGGGAATTACACGTTCTGGTACGAATCAAGCCAATTGGCTTTGAGCCAGCGAACAGCTGCTAACAAAAAAGCAGAGGATAAGAAGAAAGAACTCCAGGAGTTCATTGCCCGATTCAGTGCCAACGCCTCGAAATCCAAGCAGGCGACGAGCCGAAAGAAGTTGCTGGAAAAAATCAATATAGAGGACATCCAACCATCGAATAGAAAATATCCTGCAATCATATTCACTCAAAACAGAACTGCTGGTGATCAAATACTGGAGGTAGAGAAGATGAGCCTGGAGTTAAACAATGAATACTTGTTCAAGGACCTGGACTTGTTTATCAATAAAGGTGATAAAATTGCGGTGGTAAGCGACGATAGTCTTGCTGTCACATCCTTTTTCCAAGTACTTATGGGTGAGCAAAAAGCAACAAGTGGATCATTCAAATTTGGTCAGACAATAACGAATGCATACCTCCCGAATGAAAACTCGGCTTATTTTGAGTCCAATGAAAACCTTATTGACTGGTTACGGCAATATTCCGATGGTGAAAAAGATGAGGTCTACATTCGTGGATTTTTAGGGAAAATGTTGTTCTCTGGTCAGGAAACTTTGAAAAAATGTAATGTGCTATCCGGAGGAGAGAAAGTTCGATGTATGATCTCCAGGATGATGCTGCAAGGTGCAAACCTGTTGATCCTGGATGAGCCAACGAACCATCTGGATCTGGAATCCATTACGGCCTTCAATAATTCTTTGAAAGATTTTCCAGGTACTGTCCTATTCACCTCTCATGACCATACATTCACTCAAACGATTGCCAATCGAATTCTCGAATTGCGTTCGGATGGATTTACTGATACGTTGAGCACGTATGATGAGTATCTGGAGAAGAAGCAGCTATTGGTTGTTCAGTAATCTTTGGCTAGTTGTCAAAGAGAAGTGATTG
>JANQST010000317.1 GCA_028279155.1 Cyclobacteriaceae bacterium | reverse complement strand
GAATCAGCGTCAGGGATCGAGAACATGATGGAGCAAAAATGATAGGGACCTCCTACCGGGTACCCTGCAAGCCTGTTGCCCCTGGAGAAAAAGTCGAGGATAAGGACATGTGCATCATCGAATCCATGCCGGTAAAATCATTGATCACCTACCCAAAATCCGGTGCGATCATTGAATTGGGTGATAAGCTTGACATTCGTGGGCATGCATGGGCGGGTGAACTCGAAGTAAGCCAAATGGAGTATTCAATTGATTTTGGGGCAAGTTGGAAAAATATCAACCTTGATCAACCTGCTAATAGGTTGGCATGGCAACATTTTTCAGCTTCTGTAGAATTTCCACAAAAAGGATACTACGAGATCTGGGCGAGAGCCTCTGACACCAATGGAAATAGCCAACCGATGGTTTTGCCAGGATGGAACCCAAAAGGCTATTTGAACAACGCTTGCCATCGAATAGCAATCAAGGTTGAATGATGGATGGGGATGATAAAATAAGGTGGATTGCTAAAACAATCTCAAAGCTCACGGTTAGCATTATGATGATTCTGGGCTTAGTCATTGCCCTGCTTGTCTATTACGCTATCGACCCAACAATCCCAGCCATAACTAACCTGATGGTCAATGATGATGTGGATAGTATCAAAGATCCCGAACGTATAGAAAATGGTATTCATGTACGCACAGGTTTGATTGAAGCCGAGGGTTTGCAAGCCGTTATTAACAATTGCACAAATTGCCACTCTGCCCAATTGGTTATGCAGAATAGAATGGACAAGGATCGATGGATCTCTACAATCCGATGGATGCAACGCACACAAAATCTTTGGGAACTTGGTGATCAGGAAGAAATCATTGTTAACTACCTCATTGAGAATTACCCCCCACGGAAAAAGGGTCGTAGGCAAGCTTTGAACGACATTCAGTGGTACAAACTTGAAAATTAGACCCTCTAAAATTTATCTATCGCTGCCTGATAGATAACCTACTTCAATCAATTGTCGTACAAAGACATTATATTAGTCTTACATTTACAACACTAATAAATATGAAAGGGACTCATCTTGGGGAATTCGAAGAATTGGTTTTACTAACAACCGCGGTTGTTGATGGTAATGCGTATACCGTATCCATTGTTTCGGAGATAGAAAAAAATACCGGACGAAAGCTCACATTAAGCACCGTTCACACCGCACTGGTAAGACTGGAGAAGAAAGGATTCGTCACATCCTATATGGGAGGTACTACTAAAGAACGTGGTGGGAGAAGGCGCAGGCTTTACAAGATCACAGCTCCGGGTTACGCAGCTTTGAATCAAGCTCGTGAGACGCGAACTAAGATGTGGGAAAAGATACCAGAGCTAAGCTTTGATTTTAAAGGACAAACATGAAAGAAAAGCAGCCACCAAAGTGGGCCGATCGCATCCTTGAATGGTACTGCCTGGACTATTACCTGGAGGAAGTACAGGGGGATCTTCATGAATGGTATTATGAGAAATTAGAGCATTCGTCAAGGTTTCTCAATCTTAAGTATCTCTTTCTTGTTATTCGCTACTTCTCTCTGACCCGATCAAAATCTTTTCAAAAACTCATTTCTAACCCCAATTATCTTTCCATGAAAAAGATCTTACTTATCACATATCGAAATCTTAAAAAGGACAAAATTTCAGGATTCATGAGATTAACAAATCTCTCCTTTGGTATCAGCGTGTTTCTGCTGGCTCTGGTTTATGCCAATTATGAATTGAGCTATGATCGGTATCATGAAAAAGGCAGCAATATCTACAGGCTAGGACAGGATCATGGCGGAGATCGGGCCTGGGCTGCAGGACCAATTGGTCTTGGTCCATTTTTATTGGAGGACATACCGGATGTAAAAAGCATGTCTCGATTTGCTCCAGTCAGTCAAACCTGGATAAGAGCAGGTGAAAATAAATTCAATGAGAAAGGTGTCTTCTATGTTGATTCTTCAGCACTCACCATGTTTTCTTATGAGATGATCCAGGGCAACAAAAAGACTGCTCTATCGGATCCTTCATCAATCGTACTAACAGAAAGTATGGCCAAAAAGTATTTTGGTGATGAGGATCCAATGGGTCAAACAATGGAACTGTTGGTAGATAGAGGGCAACCGAGAATTGTCACTGGAGTAGTAAAAGATGTTCCGGCTCAATCACACTTGAAATTCGATTTCCTCTGCTCCATCTATTCATATGGAAGTGAAAACTATCAGCGAAGCTGGAGAAATTATTTTGTCTACACCTATATCGAAACAAGCGAAGAAGGTTTAGCAACTATTAAAGATCTGGTAAGAGCAGAATTCATTGAACGCTACAACGGGACAGAAGATGACACAATGGAGGCTGTATTAACTCCGCTACACAAAATTCATCTTTTCACCAACCAGGAAAAAGACAATGCAGATCATGGAAATGTTTATTACATCTATATCCTTTTCTCCATTGGAGTTTTTGTGCTGATCGTCTCATGCATCAACTTCATCAACCTGACTGTAATTAAAGGTTTAGATCGTGCAAAAGAGGTTGGGTTGCGTAAGACTGTCGGGGCTTTCCGGCATCAACTTATCGTACAATTCATGAGTGAAAACATGGTATTGCTACTGTTTGCGGGAATATGCAGTGCGCTTATTCTAATCATAATTGCACCATTCTTCAGGGAGCTCTCGGGTTTGGATCTGCCACTAAATATCATTACAGATCCACAAATTTTATTTCCACTTGCAACAATTCTGATTGCATTGGAATTGGTAAGTGGAATTTATCCTGCGGTTGTACTCTCCAATTTTAGGCCAGCAGAAATCATCAAACCGATGGGATCAACCTCTATGAAATTGAAAAAGATAGGACTAACAAGAAAAGTTCTTATCATCACTCAATTCAGCCTTTCTGTGATTCTTGTAATTGGATCAATCATTGTATATAGCCAGTTGTCGTATTTGAAAGGTCGAGATCTCGGTTTCGAAAAAGATCAGATTCTTTTGATAAAACTGAACTGGTCGTTGAGTCAAAAATTGGAGGCACTGAAAGAAAGTCTTGCCAGCATGCCCGGTGTGAATAGTTTGAGTTTATCAGAAGATGTCCCTGGTTATAGAATCAGCATGGAAGGAGTACGACCCTTAGG
>JANQST010000311.1 GCA_028279155.1 Cyclobacteriaceae bacterium | reverse complement strand
TACGTCATAGCCAAGGTCTTCGAGCATGGCTCGCATGTCTTCAGCAATGATCAGTTCATCTTCTACGATCAAAATTCGGACCTTCATAGCTGGGCAGTTAATCTCATTTCACTAAAGATAATTGAAAATCGAGTTCCGTTCTTTACGGTGTAAGTTATGTTTCCTTTCAACTGCTTTGTCAGAATATTTACCAGCTTAAGTCCAAGCGAATTGACCGTATCAAAATTTATATCAGTTGAAATCCCTTTTCCGGAGTCCTGAACATCCAATCGCAACTTGCCATCTTCAATTCGATCCAACTCGATGCGGATTTTGCCATTGTCCACTCCTTCGAAGGCATATTTATAAGCATTGGATACCAGCTCATTGAGAATTAACCCCACGGGTATCGCAGTATCAATATCCAATTTCACTTCATGAGCATCGATCTCGTTAATAACCTCAAGGTCTTTTCGCTTATAGACTGTTGCCAGCTGATCAACAAGGTTTTGTATGTAATCCTGAAAATCAATTTCCGAGATGTTTTCTGTCTGATACAGCTTTTGATGGATGAGAGACATGGCCTTCACTCTGCTTTGCCCCTCCATGATCACTTCCTGCATTTTTTCGTCATCCGTTTCTCTCGATTGCATATTGAGCAGACTTGAGACCACCTGCAGGTTATTCTTTACCCGATGATGAATTTCCTTCAGCAGCGATTCCTTTTCTTCCAGTGATTCCTGGATCGTGCGGTTCTTCTGTTCAATCACCTCCTTTTGGCCTTGTGCCTCAACTTGTAACCGCTCAACTAAATGGTAGGACCTTGCAAACCGCTGTGCCAAAGCAAATGAAAAGACCAGGAAAGCGAATACGTTGATCACCTGTGGAAACATCTGAATGGCAGGGATGATGCCGAAGTAGACGAGTGAGTTAATGGCATATCCGGCTAGAATAGAAATGAAACCGACAAAAACGATCATTGACTCTTCCTGCTTTTCCATCACAGCTTTTATCAAAACATACAGGATAAAAACGATATATGGAAATGACATAATCGGGTAGAAATTCATGGTGTAGGTGAACAGCACTGCTGGGGTGACCAGGATAAAAACCACAAGCATAAAACTCAAAATCCCATAGCCGATGGTCATTTTGCTGTACCTCTCCAGAAACATCCGATCAAAAAAGAAGGCAAAGGCAGTTGTACAAAGGAAGATACTGATGTATTCAATTCTCGCTCCTTGTAACCATGAAAGTGAAGTGAAAACCTGATTCAGTAAGAGCAATCCCCACCTTCCAACAGCTACTGAAAAGAAAATAGCAAATAGAGCGAAAAAGAGGATTTCCGGCTCTCTACGCCAAAAAAGGAACATGCCCATGAAAAAACATCCGATGATAAACATGCTGCCAATGGCGAAGGAATCGGTTATGACCTGCTTGTCACGCTGGCGAAACAAGTAGTCACGGTTGCCTAAAATAATTTCGTTCGAACTTCCACCTTTTCGATGATCAAAATTGGAGACTAGAAGGATCAGCTCGTTTTCTCCTTTCTTAAATTGAAGGGGAAAGGTCTTAGGGTAGCCGGCGGCAATGTGATCTTCTTCCCTTCGGGATACGTTTCCACTCCTTCCTATTTCCGAACCATTAAGGTAAATCGCATAGGCGGTGTAAATCTTGAAAATTCTCAAAGCAAGCTCTGGATAGTCCTGGTTGGCATTGACAACTAGCCTGAAGGTAGCAGCTCCGAAGGGGGGAAATGACTCATCTTTAATCTCGTTCCATAAGCCGGGCAAATCGATGTAACGAGTGGGAACGAGGGGTTCATTGGTAGAGTTAAAAAGCGTATCCCAGTAGAATTCCCATTCTCCATTTAGTTTCAGTTCGTCTTCGCCCCGGTAGGTCAAGTTTCCCTTCACCACTTGACCATCCACACTTAAGGTGGGTATCAGAAAAATGTAGAACAGTATGAGCTTATCCAGGGGTTTCACAGCATATTCATAGATTCTGACAGGAATTAAATTACTGAAATGTGTCTTAACTATGTGAGTTTCAACTTCAGATCGTCGAACAAGATAGAAAATTTTGTACCCGAACCTGACTCGAAATTTAAGGTGCCCTTGAGTTGTTTGGTTAGAATATTGACGAGCTTCAAGCCTAAAGAGGCTACATTTTCAATGCTGAAGTTTTCAGGTAATCCTTTTCCATCATCGGATATTTCCAGCTGGATTTTTTCATCGACTCGGGAGAGCCCGATATTTATTTTTCCATTAGTGGCACCTTCAAATGCATACTTGTAGGCATTTGAAATCAACTCATTCATAATTAACCCAAGTGGAATGGCTGTATCAATATCGAGTTTCAAATTGGAGGCATCAATCTTGTTTTCAATTTCAAGCCCCTCACGTTTGTACAAAGCAGACAACTGGCTGTGCAGATCCTCAGCATATTCCTGAAAGTCGATCTCGGTTATGTTTTCTGTTTGATAGAGCTTCTGGTGAATGAGTGCCATCGCCTTTACCCGGCTTTGTCCTTCTTGAATGGCTCCAAGCATTTCCTCGCTTTCGGCCTCTCGTGATTGCATGTTCAGAAGGCTTGAAATTACCTGGAGGTTGTTTTTTACACGGTGATGGATTTCTCTGAGTAATGCATCTTTTTCCTTGAGGGACTTCCCTTTGATACGCTGGTTACGGTAGATTAGGCCACCAATGACACTAACCAGAATCAATCCTCCTGCAAGCGCATTTCTTAGGATCGATTGATTGGACAGTTCCGATTGCTGCCTGGCAAGTTGAGCATTCTGCAATAAGATTTGCTGTTCGTTCTTCTCTGCTTCATACTTGGTTCTCAATTCCTGACTCAATGCAATTCTTTCCTGATCCATTAGTTCCGCAGTAAATTCACGCTGCTCTTTCAGCAACTCAAATGCACGATCATAGTTACCCACCTTCTTGTTTGCATCTGCCAATGTTCCGTAGATGTCTCTAAGCAGGAATGGAAAGTTTATACTTTTTGCGATTTTATAGGCTTGTTCATTATAATAGATGGATCGCTCCGGCTGGTCGAGTTGATTGTAGAGGTATCCAAGTTCTTTTAAGGCATAGGCCTTTGACCTGGGAAACTTGGCGTCCTTTCTCATTTCATAAGACTTCAATAGGTACACCTCAGCTTCTTTGTAGCTTTCAAGGTCCATAAGTCCATTGCCAATATTAGAATAAACTCGAGCAGAGTCGTCTTTTCGAAAAAATCCGGGGTACTTATGAAAAAGACTTTTCATGATCTCCACTGTTTTTTCCGGCTGGTCGATGTGTTTGTGTGCCAGGGCCATGTTATGTTCTGCGATCAATGCTCCGAGGCTGTCACCCCGAGACATTGAAATTTCCATTGCATCTGTTAAATATTTTATAGCATTGGGTCCGTCTTCCTGGTTTCTGTACATTTCTCCGATATCACGAAGAACATTTGCTTTCCTTCTCGTGTCTCCAATGGAGTCTGTGATTTTCAAGATATTAAAGGCTTCACTGAAGGCCAGGCTAAGATTACCTTTCCTTCTATACGTATCAGACCGGTCTGTACGCGCATCAAGCAAAATATTAGCTTCACCAAGCGATGTGCTTAATTGAATTGCCTTGTCAAAATACAGAATGGCTGTATCGTAGCTGTCTTGGGAAAGCTTTGATTTTCCTAAACGCAAAAACGCCAAACTCATTCCTTTTTCCCATGCTAATTCTGTGCTCAATTCTAAAGCTTCGCCTGCAAATCTCTCTGCGACATTCGGGTCATCCCTGAGATAAGCATCGGAAGAGTCAAGTAGCGATTTAACTCGTAAGGAATCAGAAGCTGGAATGAAAAAACTATCTTCTCCTGGAGATGCAAATGAGACATAGGAAAAAACAGCAAAAAAGGAGGTCAGAGCCAAGCATTTCATCGTTTTGGTGAGTTTAAAATTTAACGTTGGAGCTTAGTATTCTCCTTTAAATTAATCAAAATTCAATCAGTGACATCCCGATGATCAACTACCAGTCGGAAGAAGTTAATTGCTGTCCAGCTGTAAAGAGATAATTCAGATCAATTGTCAAATTCAGATCTTCAACCTCACTCCCCCAGTGAAGTTAAAAACCTTCTGCTTGGCTAGGGAAAGGATATTTTCACGAGTTGCTCTCAACATTATTCTGCTTCGAACCGAATGAGTAGTATTCAAATACATTTCGATATTGTGCGTGAGTTTATATTCGTATCGTAATCCTAAAAGAAGCAAGTTCATACGGATCCTATCAGCCAATCTTTCATCATTGATTAAAAGACCCTCTTGAAGATTGGAAGTAAATCCATCCAATTGACCTAGTAGTTTGAACCTCAGCCGTTCATTTGCATGGTACTGAAGGTTTGTAGTTGGAACACCGAGATTGTAGGACCATTTAGGATGAAATTTCTTGTAGTAGCTAATAAATGGTATCGGGAAAATAAAGCCACTTGTATTGGAATAAGCCATTCCTACAATAACCCTATATGGTTTAATGACTTCTTTGGAAGCTTTCTTGTCTTTTATGAAAACAACTGTACCAGACACGAAGGTATCGTCAAATAAGAACTCTTTGGTTACAAGATTAGAACTGAATCCAGGTACCAGCCGAGCCGCAAACCTCCAATTATCATTGATTTTAAATGTGTAAGTAAGGTTAACATCAAGGAGTCTGAATTGATCTGTCTTGGTTTGGTCAAAATTCGGAATCGAATCTTTGAAATTCAGATGAATAGAGTTGTACTCCAATCCAAAGAACAAATACTTCTCATCTTTTAGCTTGATCGGATAGTTAAAGGCAAACCGCTGTCTGCTGAAGTCAAAATCAGATCCTATAGATGGAACTGTTGTGTACTCCAACCTTACTATATCCACCAACTGTGCACTCGAAAAAGAGCAAACACATGATAAGCAAATGATACCAACAATTAACCGCATGAGAGTCAGGCAAGACGTAAACTTCGTCCTTTTCTGTCAAACACACTTGAATTGTTAGACCAACCAGGTATAAATCACGATTATTCTCCTCTTAAAATGACCGTCGGATTCACTCTGGCAGCAAAAAACAGTTTGTAGCTGATTACCAACAGCGAGCTGATCACTATGATAAGTATGGGAATAATCGCACTTCCAATTCCAAGTTCTATATGGAAAGCAAAAAGCTCAAGCCACCGGTTCATAACCATAACTCCAATGGGAATAGAAATAATTGAAGCTATACCTACGAGAAGTAAAAACTTGAAAGCAAGTGAGATATAAATATTTCCAATGGAAGCCCCAAGTACTTTTCTGATACTGATCTCCTTCAAGGATTGCTGTACCGTGAAGGACGTCAAACCGAAAATTCCAATTAAGCATAGCATCAGGGCAACGGATGTAAAAAGGTTAATGATCTGTCCGAATTTCTGATCTGCTTCGTATTGGGCTTTCAGTTGTTGATCAAGGAAGTAGAACTCAAATGGCAAAGTAGGAAAAAGGGAATCCCATCGATCCTCAATCTTGGAAAGAATTTTTTGGTACTGTCGGCCATCAATGCTCACAATCACTGATTTGACTTTGTTACCAGGTCTCATTGCAAAAAGATAAGGCTCAATGGGTCGATGAAGGGACTCGGAATGGAAATCGCTTACAACACCAATCACTTTGAAAGAGGCTCCTCCAAATCGTTTTTCGTTATAGATTTCTCTATTGACGATCTCTTCATTTGTAAGTCCAAAAGCCCGCACAGCGGCTTCATTCAAAACAAGCGACCTTTCCTTTTCTGCTGCCATGTCTTCATCGAACACTCTTCCTGCAACTACTTCAATGCCAAGTGTTTCAATCAAGCCGAAATCAACGTCATTTTGCCTGATTAAAACACTTTCAGACCGATCGCCCGTTGGAGAAAGGTTGAAAAAGTTATCACTCAGAACAAACTGCGCCGGGGTATATGAAGTTCCGGCAACGCTTTGGACCCCGGGGATATCCGAAAACGTAGTTTTTACTTTTTTCAGTTGAGAGATCGCCTCTTCAGACTGAAGAGGTATTACCAGCTGATCATCGGATTTAAAACCAAGCGACTTGTTTTGAATAAAGCTCAATTGATTTGCTATGGTCATTGATCCAATGATCAGTAAAATGCCAACCACAAATTGGAAGACCACCAACACTTTTCTTACAACATAAGACCCGGCACTGTTGCTTGAGTGACCACTCAGAATGTTTTTGAGCTTGAGGGAAGAAAGGTAAAACGATGGATAGCTTCCAGCCAATAAGCTCGTCACCAAACCAATCAAAAGTAGTATTCCAATTTTTTCAAAAATCATTTCAGGAGGTATTTCCTTACCCGTGAAGGAAGTATAGTATGGAGCGAGAAGTGATATGCCAACAACGGAAACGACAACAGCTAGTAGCGTTATTACTAGAGATTCTCCCAAAAACTGGGTAACGATCATTTTCTTCATCGCGCCAAAAGTTTTTCTAACTCCGATCTCTTTCGCCCTTTTTGAAGCCTGGGCAGTTGCCATGTTCGCGAAATTGATGCAGGCAATGAAAAGGATCAATATTGCAATGCTGATCAGTATGTAGATGTAGCGAATATCTCCCCCAATCCCAGCTTCATTCTGTGAATTGGTGTATAAATAGATATCTGCTATTGGCACAAATCCGTGCGAATTATCAGCTTTTTCTACATGCTGGGCGATTAGTCCCTGTATCTTTTTTCCGGAGGCCTCTGGATCAGTACCCGGACGAAGCCTCACATAAGTAAAGAGGAAATTATTCCCTATAATGTGATCGATTCCGTGTACATACTTACCAAACTCGCCGCTATTCATAGAGGCTATAAATGCGGGGTTTAAATGCGAGTTAATTCCTTCATTATCATAAACTCCAGTAATCGCATAATCTGATTTACCATAATCATTGACAATAGTCACTGTTAAGCCTACAGGATCAAGATCTTTAAAAAGCTTGTCCGCAAGTGTTTTGGAAAGCGCCAGGCTTTGCGGTTGCTCAAGAATGGTCTGTCTATTTCCGTAAATGATAGGATAGTTAAATAGATCAAAGAAGTTAGGATCTGCCAGGTAACCTTTGGTTTCGGAAATGACTTTTTCATCATACCTCAAAATGTTTTTAGAGACCCCTAGGTAATTAACAATTCTTGTGGACGTCTCAATTTCCGGCATCTCTGATAGTATCCTGCCTTTTAGTCCCGGTGGGCAAGTTGCCATCTCAAAATCTTCGCCATTCTGGGTACCATATGTCGCAACTCTATATAACCTATCTCCATCCTTATGATGTTTATCGTAACTGAGTTCTGATTCAATGAAATTCTGAATAAAAAAGATGCTGACAATTCCTACCGTAAGACCAAGAACGTTGACAGCAGTATAGGCTTTTTGCCTTTGTAAATTTCGAATTGCAATCTTGAAGTAACTTTTAAGCATAGCACTTTGGTTTGTTGAAAAAAAGAAATGAAGACCAGGTTGAATAATTGAAGGTCTAAAAAGAAAAAGGACTTCCTTTAGGAAGAAAAGGTCGGAAAGCCATTTCGAATGACTATTCCTATGTTTTAGGTAATTCTCCTCCAGATCACCCCTTATGTCCAGGTAGTAATCCTTCCTGCAGTACCACCTGAAGAGCATATCAGCAAATCGCTTAATCATAGCTCAATGATTTAGATACCGAATCAGGTATGGCGTTCCATAAATCGAGTCGAACGTTCTTGTTGTAATCGAGCGCTTGCATTCCAATAGAAGTGATCCTGAAATATAGCTTGGGTCGCCCCCCTCTTTCAGTACTACCTTCACCCTTCTGAGATGTTAGATAACCTTTATTCTCCATCCGCCTGAGGGCCGATTGCAACGCACCGATACTTACAGAGCGCTTTAGCCGGGATTCGATTTCTTCTTTGATACTAAACCCGTAGGCTTCTTTGTCGAGAACAGCTACTGTCAGCAAAACAATCTCTTCGAATTCACCGAGTTGAAACTTCTTCTTCATAAGTACTTTCCTAATTGTAGTAAAACTTCATACGAAAATTGACCTAAGTAGTTTCCTAATTGTAGTAAAACCTACTTGAAGTACTCAAGTATGAAAGAAAGGTTACAGTAAGAATTTAAATTTATCAGTGACATAGGGCTGTCACTCCAGCTCATTTCTTTGAGTCATTATTTAACTCTAAACGACACAAAAATGACAACACAAGAAGTAGCAAACCGACTGGTCGAACTTTGCCGAGAGGGAAAATGGGAACAGGTTTACCAGGAACTTTTCTCACCGGAAATTCGAAGCATAGAACCGGAAGGAGCTCCCTGGGGAACAGTTAAAGGCTTTGATGCGATCGCTAAAAAAGCAAAAGAATGGGAAAGCATGGTAGAAGAATTTCACTCATCGGAAATCTCTGATCCAATTGTTGCGGAAAATTTCTTCGCTATTACAATGAAAAGTAAAGTGACCCTGAAGGGACAAAGCGAATCTATGGATATGGATGAGGTTTGCGTGTATAAAGTAGCAGACGGAAAAGTTGTAAGTGAGCAATTTTTCTATACGCCTATGCCCGAACTAGTATGAGATAGAAAATTGACTTCATGATAGAGGTGGTCGTCTTAATAGCCAAAATCAATAAAAACTGTCACATTGAGTTCATCGAAATGTCTCTCTAATTCAAAAGAGGTTTCGATAAACTCAACCTGACATGCAATTAGGCTATTGAGATGACCGCTTTGACTACTTTCCTTCGCAAATTTGCTGAATAGCTTCATTCGTTCCTCCCAATCCCCAGCTAGGAGCAATTGACCGTTCGTCATTCTCCTCTGATTCAAAAATGGCCTTTGCTTTGGCGAAGCTTTCGCATGCTCCTCCATCTCCATTTCCCATAAATTGAGCCGTACCGAATTGCATTCTTCCGAGTAAGAAATGCGCTCTCCCGTTCTGAGGATTTAAGGCGATCGCTTTTTGAAATGAAGCCATGGCCATTCCACTGTATTGCATACCTCGGGTTGCGGGATCAATCGTTACCCTCATCATATGAATGTAACCCTTCATTGATTCGAGTTCTGAATCATTCGCTTTGATGGCTTCACCTTTTGCAATAGCGGCTAATCCCTGATCCAGGTATTTATCCTTGTCTTCTGTCGATTCTACCATCGACATTAGACGTAGATAACCAAAAGCTGCGTAATAGTACGGTTCCCAACGATTTGCTTCAGCGTCTCCGATACGTGTCAACTGATTGACCACACCTATCAATGTTTCAGGATCTGCTGCCTGGTACATTGCTGGTATGTTTTTAGCCATCGCTTTTTCAAATTGCCCGCCATTGGCAAATAAAACAGCAGCACAAAGTATTCCTATTGCTGTTAAAACTGTCTTTTTCATAATTATTCTGTTTAATGATTTAAGTTCTGTTTGAAATTTTGATTAGAGATTTGGTAGCTGGCTAATCGATTTATTTTTAGCCAGAGTGATAAATACCCCTAGAAATAAAAACCTTTTCGCTGGTGGTCGGATCGGTCTGCTGGCATAGAAACCATCACTATCCGGTTGAGCGGCATAGTCGTACCCGAAGATGTTATTGAAGCCAAACACGTTGTTGACCATCGCATGAAAAATGATTTGATTGCTGTACAGGTAGCTGATATTAAAGCTCAGATCATGATAGTTGGGAGTTTTCCCTCCCAGGAATACATCTTCGTTCAGGTCGTTATATCTCCTTTTACTTGCAAAAGAGTACGTAAGTCCCAATTGACTTTTTATAGATTGAATAAATCGTTTGGCCACTACTGAAAAATTGTGGTTCGAAACAAATGGTGGCCGAAATGAGCCAGGGTAATTACGGTAGTTACGCTCTGAGTTGATATAAGAATAGCTCACCCAGTAATCGGTATTGTTGAACGTCCGGGAGTCTCTCCAAAAGAGATCAAGACCTTCTGCGAATCCGTCTCCGTCAAAATTGAAAGTGGATGCCGTAAATTCATCCGAGTACCTGGTGAGGTTTGAATAATTTTTCTTGTAGACTTCAACCCGAAATGATCTTCCTTCACCTAGCCACTGGTAATTGGCGATATAGTGCTCCGCGTTCTCCTGAGTAGCATTATTCAATCTATATATGATCGAATTTGAAGGTGCTTGTCTAAACGTCCCATATGCAACCGAAACTTGACTTTTATCTCCTAATTTGTAACCAGCTGATAGTCTAGGGTTGGCTGTCGCTTGATCAACCAGGGAGTTGTTTTCCATTCTCAGTCCTGCTTTGAAAACCAGTGATGAAGAAATGTACTGTTCTGCCTCTACAAACCCTGAAGCTATGCTTTCGTCAAATTGACCATTTAAGGTTTGGCCCAGGTTATTAATTAACGTTTCATCACCTTTCCTGAGCAGTAGCTCTGCACCGAACCTGATGCTGAGTTTATCTGAATGGATGTAATCCAAAACAGCTTTACCATGTCTGCCACTAATATCTTCTTCTCTGCTTTGGCCCGCCTGAGAAGCAAAGTCGCTACTTTCCGTAAATGACGTTCCTAATCTAATTCCCCACTTTTCGGATAAAACCTCCTTGTAAGATGTATTGAAATAGAGGTAGTCGCTTGTAACTCGTGTTGGTAATAATAAATTCGGATCAGCAATGTCTCGCTCGTATAAGTCCATTTCAGCTGAACTTAGATTTGCATATACTTTCAAGAAACCGGTTTTACTCGTCTTGATACGATAAGCAAAATTCCCATTTAGATCTGTTGGGGCTTGGTCCCATTTGATATTTTGACTGACGAGTGCGAAATAAGGTGTCAGGTTTGAGTACTGAACTTTTCCAGCAAAAGAGGAATTTTTCCAAACGGACGTATGAGCAACATCAGCACCTACAGACATAAAAGAAAGATCTGTTCTCGTTATATCAGCAATGTCTTTGGATTGTAAGATCAGGGCAGAAGAAAGTGCCTGACCGTATTCAGCAGAATACCCACCAGTCGAAAAGCTCATTCCTTTGAACATAAAGGGCGAAAACCTACTTCTGCCCGGAGTATTGGGCGCGGAAGGGCTGTATTCATTGTGGACGATCATTCCATCAATAAATGTTTTGGTTTCTCTCCCCTCTCCTCCTCTTACAAACAATCGTCCGGTCTCACCTACTGTCTGAGTACCCGGAAGTGTATTTAACGCTCCAGGAATATCTGCGGTAGAGCCAGCGGTAGTGACTATATCCAGTGAGTTCAAAACAACCCGCTTACTTTCATCTGATGCATCGAAGGAGCCAGCTGTTATGACAACTGCATTCAACTTATTGATCTTCTCCTTGAGTTCAATTTCTATCTGGATTTTATCCTTGTTTTGATCGAGTAAGATTTTGTGATCATGAAATCCGACAAAACTGGCAACCAGAATCATTGAGTCAGCTCTATCGGTAGTGATACTGAATTTGCCTTCAAGATCTGTAGTAGCTCCATCGTAGGTTCCCTCAATAAATACATTCACACCCAGAAGTGGCTCTCCTGACTTTTCCTTGATATAGCCTCCAATCGTGACCTGGGCCAGCGACTGGAAGCTTAGAATTATGCTTAAGAAGAGGAATTGCACCTTCATTGTTTTTGACTTTTGAGTTCCGAGCCAAAAATCAAATGAGTAGTGCTCCTTTACTAATAGGTCTTACCGAACTGTAGGATTTAGCGGATGAGTTGTAAATATTTCATTCTTGCTCTCTATTGATCAATTCAGCAGTCATTTTTTTCCTAAATTGAGCTCCTTGAATGGAATAGACATTTTATAATACGATGAAAAGACTTTTAATACTGACTCTACTGAGCAGCTTACTGTTCACAGCAACTGCTCAAAATTTTGACAAAAAAATTGAAAAATTAGCCTCCAAGTATGAGAAAGAGGCGATTGAGCTACGGCATTGGTTCCACCAGAATGCTGAGTTGAGTAACCGTGAATTTAAAACTTCAGAGCGAATCGCTGCAACGCTGAAAGAAATTGGTCTTGAGCCACAAACAGGAATTGCAAAGACGGGGGTTGTTGCAGTGTTAAAAGGAGGAAAACCAGGGCCTGTTGTAGGTCTACGTGCCGACATAGATGGTCTTCCTGTAAAGGAAAGAGTTGAGTTGCCATGGGCTTCTAAGCAAATGGGAGAATACAATGGTGAAGAAGTACCTGTTATGCATGCTTGTGGACATGACACCCATGTTGGTATTTTACTAGGTGTTGCTAAAATGTTGTATGAAATCCGAGATGAGATTCCAGGCACAGTGAAGTTCATCTTTCAACCGGCTGAGGAAGGAGCTCCAGATGGTGAAGAAGGAGGTGCTAAACTGATGGTCAAAGAAGGGGTATTAAAAAACCCAGATGTGGATGCCATTTTTGGTTTGCACATCAGTTCAGACACTAAAGTTGGTCGAATTGAGACCAGACCAAGGGGTCTTATGGCAGCCGTTAATTCATTCAGAATAGATATTACTGGAGTTCAATCTCATGGTTCTGCTCCCTGGTCCGGGATTGATCCAATCGTGACAGCTTCTCAGATGGTCAACTCCATACAAACAATCGTCAGCAGAAGTATTAAGCTTACAGATGCCGCAGCAGTGGTGACTGTTGGGGCGATCCACAGTGGGGTAAGAAGTAATATCATACCCGAAAGCGCCTACATGTTGGGAACAATCCGAACGCTTGATGCTGAGCATAAAGAAACAGTACATAAACGATTGAGAGAAATTGTCCAAAACATAGCAGAAGCTAACAATGCTGAAGCGACCGTATCCATAGACGAAGGATACCCTGTTACCTTCAACGATCCTAATCTATTTGATCAGATGTTGCCAACTTTGAACAGAATCTCTGGTAACAATGTAGACCTGGTTCCAGCCATAACAGGTGCTGAGGATTTTTCCTTTTTCCAGGAACAAGTTCCGGGACTTTACTTTTTCATAGGTGGATGTCCTGAAGGATCAGATCCTAGAAATGCCGCGCCACATCACACACCAGATTTCTACGTAGACGATTCGGGAATGATTTTGGGAATGAAAGCCATGACAGCTCTGACATTAGATTATATGTCCGGCAAATAATAATACCGGATGTTGTGAGTTAATTTTGAAGGGAGTTTGTCAACCGCCTTCGATTGAAAAAAACACTAATCATTGTTACCATTCTGTTGCTCATCGGAGCTGGATACTTCACCTACGATAAGTGGGTAAAGCATTCTGATCTGGTAGGTTGGAGTTTTGTACCATCAGATGCTGCTATAGTATTCGAACTGGACCTGATCAAAGATCTTTCAGATCTGCAATCCAATCCTGCATGGAAGAACTTAGAACAAACCGAAGGCCTCCGAGATTTTAACAACACATTAGCTTTCCTTGATTCGATCAATGGGGATGGAGGTTTTACAGCCATCTTCAAGCACATGCCTGCGCTGATCTCGCTTCACAGAGTATCCAATTCATCACTTGATTTTTTACTCGTTTGGGAAATCCAAAATCTTTCCCAAAACACCTTTATCAGTACCGCAATTAACAGGTTAAAAAAAGAAGGCTACAAATTCAAAACCCGGACCTACAATGGATTCAAGATCAGCGAAGTTGGAGATGGTGAACGTACATTTACCTACATTTTTTATAAAAATTTCTTCCTTTCCAGCTTCACACCTTACCTGGTAGAAGATGCTATTCGGACCATCGATGACCCGGACATTCTATCATTTACAGAACGTTTCCCAATAAGCAGCAGCGGTTCTATCCATGTAAATTTCGAAGAGCTTGGAAATGTACTAGGTGCAATTTCCTCCAATTCAGTTGATCTGCCTTTGGCTTCCGGATCTTATCAAATGGGATTGGATTCGACTATTTTGAGCATTTCGGGTATTTCACAGGTCTCAGATGACTGGGTCTCCACACATAAAGAAGCTCCTGGTGGATTTGAGATGTCTGAAGTCATTCCATCTTATGCATCACTGCTCTATCATATTACTTCTACAGATATGAGCAAATGGAAAATTGCCCAAACCACATATCTTGAAAAAGAACCGACCACCTTGAAACATCGGGACTCACTTAAAACAGCATTGGATTTTGATGCAGAGCAGGTTTTTGATCTAATTGACGAGGAAATAGGTCTGGCTACATTGGAATCCGGGAGACCCGATGAAGAAATCCAATTGTTCATCCTGAAAGTAAAAAACGTCCAGGAAGCCCTAACATACTTCTCACAATTGACCGAAAGAATTGCCTACTCTCGTGGAGATACTGTTTACTCCGAATCTTACAGTGAAAATGAAATTCGATTCCTTCCTATAAGAAATTTCCCGAGAGCGGTTCTAGGAGATATGGCAAACGGTTTTGATCGATGCTTCTACATCAACAATCGGAACTATATCATTTTTTCAAATAGCCTTCAGGAACTGAAAAATCTTGTGAGCGCTATCCAGGAAGAAGAGACCTGGGGTAAGTCTGTTCCAATGAATGAGTTTTTGAGCTCAACGAATGCAGAATCTAATGTTAGTCTGATCGTAAACGTTCCCAGGTTTTGGCCCAAGCTGATTTCCAAAATGAAGCCTGCATGGAATATCCATTTTTCAACCAACCAGCAGTCATACAAGAAAACAGAATTGATGGCTTTTCAAATTTCCTATTTGGAAGAAGAGTATTTCACTAATGTTACATTTTCTCAGTCTGTGAAGAAAGCTCCGCTTGTAGCCAAAACTTCTTCTGATAATGCGATCGCACTTACCAATAGTATTATTACAAAACCTTTCCTCGTCCGTACGCATTCACACAACTTCTTCGACATTCTCCTACAGGACAACACATACAATTTGTATTACCTGGATCGGACATTCTCTTCATTATGGAATGAAAAGTTGGATGAGCCTATTGTAAGTGAGATTCATGCACTGGATTACTACAGGAATGGAAAAATTCAATATGCATTTGCAACCACAAGTAAGGTTCACGTCATAGACCGAACAGGAAATTACATACCCGGCTACCCGAAGCAATTACCAAATTCCATTGAGATCAGTCACTTCAGCTTGATTGATTATGATAGAAGCAGAAACTACCGATTTGGAATTACAGATTCAGATGGGAAAGTTTATTTAACGGATAAAGACCTACAACTGCTTGAAGGTTGGGATCCAATCCCCTATCTCCGGCCAGCGGTTCAACCACTCAAGCATTCAAGAATTGGTGGAAGGGATGTGATGATATCCCTTCAGGAAAATGGAATAGTTAACGTAACCAATCGTAGAGGTCAGAAACAGACAGGGTTTCCATTCGATCTCAAAGCTCCTCTTGGAAATAGCTATTTTCTAAACACTTCAAATTCACTTGGTAGTTCTTCCTTAACAACTATCTCTACGCAAGGTGAATTAGTTGAAATCAACCTGGAAGGAAACGTCATCAACAGAGATCAACTGATCAAATCTTCCCAAGAGGCAACATTTAAACTGATTACGGATCGTGGTGAACGATCTTTTATCATTGTCAGGAAAGAAGGGAATACTTATGAGATTCTGGATCCTACAGGAAACCTTTTGTTTTCTAAAAACTACCTCTCGGAAGGAGAAGTACTGATCCAATACTATCAGTTCGGTGCGGGAAAGGATCTGATTATTCTAACAGACACTGCTTTTGAAACACTCTATATCTATGATCGGTCCGGCAATCTTGTAACAGGCAACCCGATTCAATCATCCAACGAAGTGAGTATTGTTTACTCTTCTTCAAAAAAAGAACTCCAGGTTTACACCACTTCGGGCTTCAACCTGGAGTACTATCAGTTCAGCTACTAGCCTTCTATACCTGAACCGTTTTCCATTTACCTTTTTTGAAGAGGTAAATTGCTACGATTGCGTATAAGCTGTGGGCGAAAGCGATACAGAAAAATACACCATTGCTTTCCCAACCAAGATTAACAGCCAGGTAGTAGGCCAATGGAATCTGAATAAACCAAAAGACTACAAGACTGATATACATTGGTGTTCTCGTATCACCTGAGCCGTTAAATGCTTGTCCTACAACCATCCCGTAGGCAAAGAATATGTAGCCAAAACAGATGATTCTTAGTGCATTAATTCCGGTCTCTTTCACCATTCCCTCAGCGCCAAAGATCGCAAAGATCGGATCTGCCAAAATGAAAAAGATGATTGCGATAAACACCAGGAAAATAGTATTCCACAAAGCTGTACGCCACACAGAAGTCTCTGCCCGATCAGGGCTTCCTGCCCCAAGGTTCTGTCCAACCAAGGTGGCCGCAGCATTGGCCATTCCCCAGGAAGGCAAAAGCGTAAATACTATCACTCGAAAGGCAATTGTATAACCAGCAAGTGCATCGGATCCAAAAAGAGAGATCACACGAACAAGGAAAATCCAGCTTGCCGACTCAATCAGAAATTGGCCTATACCTCCGGCAGAAACCACAATCAATTCCCGGATCGTTTTCATACGGATGACAAAATTTTCCCAACCGACCTTGATGATCGAACGACCATTGAACAGGTGGAACAATTGATATATCACCCCTACTGATCTTCCTGTAGTCGTGGCAATTGCTGCTCCTTCTACACCAAAGCCAGGAATAGGTCCAAAACCAAAGATGAACAATGGATCCAGAATTATATTCAAACCATTCGCGATCCAAAGTGACCGCATGGCAATGGATGCGTCTCCAGCACCACGAAAGATTCCGTTGATCAAGAATATCAAGATGATACTTAGGTTTCCGGCATACATGATTCTGGTGTAGCCTACACCTTCTTGTATCAAATCAGGTTCACCACCCATGAGACCGAGTATCTTGTCAGCGAATATGAATCCCGGGATACCCAAGATCACACCTACGGCCACAGATAAAAGAATGGCTTGAAAAGCTGCATTAGCTGCCTTTTTATAATTCTTTTCTCCTACCCTTCTTGCTACGACTGCAGTTACAGCCATGCTTAAGCCTACCGCGATTGAATAAATGATCATCAAAACAGATTCGGTAAGTCCTACAGTAGCCACTGCATTTACACTGACCTGTGAAACGAAAAACACGTCTACTACTGCAAAAAGTGATTCCATGATCATTTCTGCTATCATGGGTATTGATAACAGGATAATGGCTCTGTTAATGCTCCCTGTTGTGAACTCTTTTTCCTCGCCTTTTAAAGCCATCAATAAAAGGCTGAAAATTCTACGAATAGAATAGTTAGATTTAGTCATTTCTAAAATGAAATTAAAATGTTAGATGCCCGTAAGGGCTAGTAATAAAAATATGAAATTGGAAATTGGATAAAGTCCCCGGTCAAAGGGGATTACGCTCCGATGGGAATGAATCGAAGCTTGCAGAACGCTATATCCAGTAGAGACTTCATGATGCTGCAATTATATATTAAATTTTTCAAACCGTTGTATTAGGTTTTGAAAAATTTAAAAATAGTAGGAAATCCACTGACCAAAATTGACCAGTCCGAGGAATATGAAGAAGATTCCCGGAATAACATTGACAATTGTTCGGTTATTCGAAACACGGGTAAATCGCTTCCCAACTCGCACTATTATGAACAACAGCGTAAGCTCACCAAGAAATACACCAAGTACATAACTCCAATAATTTAAGCCGGCTAAGTCGATCAATCCATTTACCTGAAGATAGGTGGTCCACCCTAACCAAAAAGGCATGGCTAAAGGGTTGAGTACACCCAAGATCACACCTTTAAGAAATCCGCTTTTTTCTGAATCAGCAGGCTTGATATCGGTTTCTGACATTTTTGCCAAAATGGAAATGATCCCAAGTGTTAACAGCACCAAAGCTGCAATGAGATAGAAATAATTGGTGAATTCTAGCTGTTCAGCTAAATAGATCTGTATCTGGACAGCCAGTCCAGCGTAGGTGGTATCGATTAGAGCAGCTCCCAATGAAAGTGCCAACGCACTTCTCATCTTCTTTTTTAAGGAGAGCTGCATCACCGTGATGTTGATCGTGGCTGGTGGGATGGTGCCGACCAGGCTAATACCGAATGAGATCAAGAAAACCTGAAAAATCATTGGTACGAAAGTAGGTAGTAAATCCTGAATCGATGTGAAATTTACTGATCCAGCGGAGGATTTCCCTGATCCATGGTTCTATCCAAGTGGAATCTAGTACAGTCAATATTTAGTTGTTTCCTCTCTAAAGTATACTCTCGCACGCAACAACCCCTATCAAATCTTAGTAAAATACAATTTATATAACCAAAATTTATTATTTTTCCAACCCAAATGGAGCACGATTACAACCTACTCATCGAAAATCTCAAAGGGAGACGATATGATGAAGCGCTCAGGGAGCCCATTTTGTCTGATGGGTTCGAAAATTCCAACCTTCCAGATAGTGTAAGGTATGCACTAGAATCTATGCAGGAGATCGATGTCTCTTATGCATATAAGGTTTATAATAACTCCAGAAGGATTCACGAAATCATCAACAGGGAACTCACAAAAAGAAACATTCCAGTTGAATACAGGTACCAGGGAGCACTCAAGACATTCACTAATATTCTCCTATATGGAGACGTTGAAATCATCGTTTTGAGAAAAAACCCTTCCCCACAAGCGCATGTCGATATTAAAGATCTCGGTGAAGAGCTAATGGATATTCTTAGCGGAGATTACAATTTCAAATCCGTTGATTTCAGCGACAAGACCAGAATCCGCATTACGGCTCAAAAACCAACATGTGAAATTGATATTTTGCCATCGGTTTGGGTTGATACTCCGGATTATTTAAAAGCTAAAAATGAAATCTACAGAGGCATCGTCGAATTTGATTTTATTAACAAAAAGGTAAAAAAGTATCTCCCCTTTCTAAACATTGCAAGATTCAATGCCCGCAATGAGCACACAAAAGGCAATCTGAAATCACTTAGCAGGCTATTAGGCACATTGAAAAAAGATGCAGACGAGCCAATTGATCTTCGAGACACCGAAATAAATTCTTTACTATATGCGATCCCAGAGGAAGATTTGAAAGTTGAATCTGAACACATGCTTAGCCTCCTTCCATTGGTTGAAAATCACCTCAATAACCTGATCGAGGATGATGAGTTTTATACTTCACTAAGATCTCCTTCCAAGATGGAAAAGGTTTTTGCAAGTCAGCCTCAAAAGAAAGAGTCCCTGAAAAAAGTACATGCATCATTACAAACATTGATTAGCGACATCAAAAAGGACCTGGCAGAATCAGGAAAATCGTTAGAAGAGCAGATAGAATATAAAAGCCTATAGTTTTCGGATTCCTTCAGCTGTTAGCTGCACTAATCTTTTTTTGTACAGAATCCCTAAAGACCTTTTGAAGGTTTTTTTGCTCATCTGCAAATGAAATTGGATGTCCTCCGGTGAGCTTTTATCTGTTAGTGAAAGAGAGCCATTGTTTGCTTCAAGTGTCTTCATAATAATTGCAGCACCCTCTTCCAGGTTATCCAGGCCAGTTTTTTGCAAACTGACATCAATCTTTTTATCTGGTCTGATATTTTTCACATATCCCTTGGTATGATCGCCAATCATCAGGTCAGTGAAAATTTCATTTGCATAGATGAGCCCCTTGAATCTATTATTGATGACTACATTCAACCCCAATTCGGTTTCTTCCCCAATAAGCAAGTCTACTTCCTCTCCTTCCTCGAGATTAATAGTTGAATTCTCAAAATAACCCTGAATTTTCTGCGTGGCAACCAGGCGTTGGGTTTTAGGGTCCAGGTACACATATACGAGATAAGAATTGCCCTTTTCCATTTTCCCAATTTGCTCCCTAAATGGAACCATCAAATCTTTTTCGATCCCCCAGTCAAGAAAAGCCCCAAATTTGTTCACATCCTTGACATACAAATATCCAAATTGATTGATCTCTGCATGTGGTTTTAATGTTGTGGCAATGATACGATCCTCGCTATCACGATAGACAAAAACGTCCAATTCATCATCTACCTGGAGTCTGTCAGGAATGTATTTTGTTGGAAGCAGAACTTCTTCGCCTGACTCATTTCCCAAGTATGCTCCTGGTGGAGTGAACCGTAAAACCTTTAACCGATTATGGCTTCCAATGTTCATTCGATTAATCCTGCTCTTTTAAGAAGTGCATCGACAGATGGTTCCTTTCCTCGGAATTTTTTGTACAATTCCATTGGATGTTGTGTGCCCCCCTTGCTAAGTACATGCTCCTTAAATGAATCGGCTGTCTTTTTGTCGAACACTCCATTTTCCTTAAAAAGAGAAAATGCATCAGCATCCAATACTTCTGCCCATTTATAGCTGTAATAACCCGCCGCATAGCCACCAGCAAAAATATGGCTGAATTGCACGCTCATGTTTGTCCCTGAAACGGCTGGAAAAAGTTCTGTGGGTGCAAATGCAGCTTTTTCAAAATCCTGCACACTAGATATGTTTTTTGCCTCATCAGGTGACAAGCTATGCCATGACATGTCAAGTAATCCAAAGCTGATCTGTCGAAGGGTTGCATACGCCTCATGGTAGGTTGATGATTTTATGATCCTATCAACCAGATCTGCCGGAATTAACTCGCCAGTCTCATAATGATTGGCAAAAAGGTCCAGGCATTTTTTTTCATAACACCAATTTTCCATAATCTGCGATGGAAGCTCCACAAAATCCCAATAGACGTTAGTACCAGCCAGACTTTCATAAGTTGTGTTGGCTAGCATTCCGTGTAGTGCATGACCAAATTCATGGAATAGCGTTTTAACTTCATCAAATTTTAATAAAGAAGGCGCATTATCAGATGAAGGAGTGAAATTGCAAACAATGCTGACCTGTGGCAGCACGCGTTTCCCATTGGTTTTTTTCTCACCACGAAAAGAAGTCATCCATGCACCGCCTCGTTTGCCTTCTCTGGGGAAAAAATCAGCTAGAAAAACTGCAACTTTTTCACCATTGCCATCTACCACCTCATAGGTCTTGACATCTTCGTGGTACTTAGGAAGCGAGGTGTTTTCCCTAAATCGGATGTCGAACAATTTTTCAGCAGTTTTGAAAACACCATCAATGACGTTTTCAAGCTTGAAGTAAGGTTTGACCAGTTCATCATCCAATTCATATTTCTCCTTCCTCAATTTCTCCGAATAATAGGCCCAGTCCCATCTCTGGAGTTCATGATCAACTCCACTTGACTTCATATATTCTTTAATTTCCTCAACTTCCTTTTTTGCTTTAGGCATGCTTTTATTCAAAAGGTCATCAAGGAAGCTTTTTACTTTTTCCGGATCTTCAGCCATTCGTTGCTCAAGGATATAATGGGCAAAGGTTGGATACCCAAGAAGACTTGCAAGCTCAGCCTTCAATGAGATCACATCCTTTATAATGGATTGATTGTCATGATCAACTCCACTTGACTT
>JANQST010000302.1 GCA_028279155.1 Cyclobacteriaceae bacterium | reverse complement strand
CCCGAGGCTTTGCAATGATGACAGCATCGTATCCCTTAAGTTCCTTTTTGTTGTCGAGACGAACGTCAAAAAGATCATACTTACTCAAAATTGTGTTTTTAAGCCCAGCCAACTGTTCAGCGTCCGGGGCTCCATGCCCTGTAATAAAAGCCACTCTTTTTAATCCTCCATCTCCCAATTGAGAAATGGCAGAAGCCAACTCATATTCTAATCCCTCAATCGCTTGATTCAAAAATTCTTCATGACCGGCCGCTCGGTTTCCTTTTAGCAAGTTTACCGGAACTTCTTGCATTCCCTGTGACACAACAGCAGAAGGAAAAATCAATTTTTGGAGGTTATTTCCATCCTGAACGTAGTTGAGATTGGTGGGCTGTAATCCTTTTTCCATCAACGCCTGATAAAACTGGTTCCTGGATTGAGTCGATTGAGCTTGTGCAGGATCTGTGAATTTGTACTGAACATTATTTCCAGATTCTTCGCCAAATTGTTCCAACATTTCCTGGATGGACCGACGGAATCGTTCAAAATTTGGAGGAAGTTCCCCAGCCAGATATACTTCAAAAAACACTTCTTGATCCAGATTATGAAGCAATGTTTTGGTGGATTCAGAAATCGTGTATCTCTTTTCTTCTGTCAAATCGATTCGAAGCTTAAATCGATCTGCAAGTTGGTTCATCAACCATACAGAAAGAATGACTACAGCAAATTGTAGGACAATATGTGCCTTGTTTTCACTCATCCTTTTTGGAGATTTAAAACCACTTTGCTTACATATAAGAACAGTGCGGTCAAGGAAAGCAAGTAGATCACATCACTGAAGTCTATCAGGCCTTTGCTTAGAACTTCATAATGAACCAATATTCCAATTTCCCTTAGTACAGAAGAGGTTTCAGACCAAACATTGATGCTCGCCAATGATTCGAAACCTGTATAGAAAAAGAAGCACAAAAAAGCCGCCAGGATAAAGGACACGATTTGATTACCAGTCAAAGCTGAAGCCATAATACCGATGGAAGTAAATATTCCTCCTAATAGGATCAATCCAATGTACGATCCCACAATACCAGCCGTATCAAGATTACCGACCGGATTTCCTAAGTAGGAAAGGGAGAAATAGTACACCAATGTTGGTAAAATGGAGAACAGTACAAGGAAAAATCCCGCTAGAAACTTTCCGCCGACAATATCAATTTCTTTAAATGGAAGTGTGTACAATAACTCAATGGTGCCATTCCTTTTCTCTTCTGCAAATGACTTCATAGTAATCGCTGGAACCAAGAACATAAAAACATAGGGTGCCAAGGAGAAAACGGTTTCCATGCTAGCATAGCCATAGTCAAGCACATTCGTTTCCGGAAAAACCCACATCAAAAGTCCCATCCCAATAAGGAAAATTCCGATCACTACATAAGCGATCAGAGAATCTAAAAATTCATGTATTTCCTTTTTTAAAATGGAAATCATTTTTCTTTGGTTAGCTCCTGAAATACAGTTTCAAGTGACTGTTCATTTTTTGAAATATTCACAAGTGGAAGAGAATGCTCACCTGCTACTTTCATAATAACTTTTCTCGGGTCTCCTTCACCTTTTATTGAGTAGGTATTGTTTTGGGATAACTCAATCTCCAACCCTTCTTTTGCAAACAAGTTGGTATCAATTTCTTCTTCGAACTCGACGGAGAATACAACTGCTTCTTTCCTGTCTTTCTTAAGTGCCTGGACATTGTCATCAGCAACAATCTTTCCCTTATCAATGATTACCACCTTATCACATAGCGCTTCAACTTCCTGCATAATATGAGTGGAAAGAATCACCGTTTTTTCCTGACTAGCCGATTTGATCACTTCCCTGATCTCCACCAATTGATTTGGATCCAATCCGCTTGTTGGCTCATCCAGGATTAATACATCAGGGTCGTGAATCAATGATTGTGCTAGTCCAACTCTCTGTCGATATCCTTTCGAGAGTGCTCTTATTTTCTTTGATTGCTCACGTTCCAGACCACAAAGAGAAATCATTTCATCAATCCTAGCACGCGTGTTTTTCAGACCATATGCTCCAGCTACAAAATCAAGGTATTGTTTTACATACATGTCGAGATAAAGAGGATTGTGCTCCGGCAAATAACCAGTTAACCTTTTCACTTTCAATGGTTCTTTGCTAACATCAATTCCATTCACCAATACAGTACCTGAAGTGGCAGAAATATAGCCAGTCGCGATCTTCATTGTTGTGGACTTGCCAGCTCCATTTGGACCAAGAAAACCTGTGATTGTACCTTTCTGAGCCTCAAAAGAAACCTCATCCAGAGCTTTTTGAGTGTGATAAACTTTTGTGAGTTTTTCTACTAGGACTGACATTGAACTTTTGAAGCCTTCTTTAGATTTAAGAATAGTGCTTTTCTTTGTACTGTTCTTTTGAATTCCAGAAACGCAATATTCGTTCAATTATTTCTAATAAACACAAATGATCACAATCGTATGCGGCACGAATCGTAAAAATTCCATTACTCGAAAGGTGGTGACATTTTACGAAAAGATTTTGCAGTCCAGGGGTCAGCAAACGAGTGTGATCAATCTTGAAGACCTACCTCATGACTTCACTCACTCAGCATTGTATGAAAATGTAGGAAGCAACGAAACCTTCAACCAGTTACAAAGGCAAATAGATGATTGCGAAAAATTCGTTTTTGTGACTCCTGAGTACAACGGGTCCTTTCCTGGCGTATTAAAAGCATTTATAGACGGGATGCGATTTCCAGGCACTTTTGAAGGTAAGAAATGTGCACTTGTAGGGATTTCTGCAGGTACGCAAGGAGCAGCATTGGCCATGAGCCATTTAACTGATATTTTCAATTACCTTGGAATGAATGTGCTTGCATCCAAACCTCGTTTGCCACTTCTTGATAGCAAAATGAATGGTGATCAGATCATCGATGCAGAATATATTCAGCTTCTTGAGGAACAAGCAGACCACTTCATTGGTTTTTAATTCATGGTAAAACAAATTTTATATGCTCACATGGTGGATATGGGTGGAATTCCCGTCCGTCAGCCGCTACCAACAAATTCGATTGAACAAATTGATCCATTCCTTCTATTGCATCACCATATTGGAAATTTTAAAGAAAACACGGATCCCAAAAATGTTGGTGTAGGCCCACACCCGCATAGGGGGTTTTCTCCTGTTACATTTATTTACCAGGGTGATGTTCATCATAGGGATTCCAGGAACAACAGCAGTGTAGTGAAGGCCGGCGGAGTGCAGTGGATGAATGCTGGTATGGGAATCATTCATAGTGAGCGACCTTCAAAAGAGCTGACAAAAAATGGAGGGACCCAGGAAATCATACAACTTTGGATCAATACTCCTCAATCCGGAAAAATGGATCAGCCCGAATACCAGGCCTTCCAAAAAGAAGACCTCCCTAAACTTTCGGATGAATTGTCAGTGGTAGCAGGTAAACAAGGTGAAACTTCAGGTCCAGCGAAATCCGAGATGCCTATTGTCGCATTGATGGGAGTTGTCAGCTCCGGAGAAAAAATAGCCCTTGAAGCACCTTTCGAGCATTCTATGTTGTACCTGCTTAACGAAAGTGTAAGAATCAAAGATCATGGACTTGTGGAGCAACACAACCTTGTTGTTTTCGAAAAGGGAACAAATGAGGTTGAACTAGAGGCAAGCACCGATGTAAAAATTCTGTTTCTTTCTGCAGATCCACTAAATGAACCTCTTGCGACTTATGGTCCGTTTGTTATGAATAACCAAACGGAGATTATGGAAGCAATGCGAGATTATCAAATGGGTAAAATGGGAGTATTAATAGAAGAATTTGAATGAAAATCGAAAATATTCTTAAGCTCTTCTCCTATTACAAATCACTCGGAGAACGAACATTTGAAGTGCTGTCTGACGAGGAATTACACCTTGAGCCAGCTACTGACGCCAATAGTGTTTCCATTATTGTAAAACATCTTTGGGGAAATATGCTATCTCGTTGGACAAATTTTCTAACCGAAGATGGTGAAAAAGAATGGAGGAATAGAGATTCTGAGTTTGAAGAAACAATTAAGACACGAGAAGCGCTAATTGAAAAATGGGAAGAAGGTTGGCAATGTCTTTTTGATGCTTTGGAGAACTTAAGTGAAAATGACCTAGAAAAAACAATTTTTATTCGGAATGAGGGTCATTCAGTCATAGACGCAATTCACAGACAACTTGCACATTACAGCTATCACATAGGTCAGATTGTTTTCTTGGGAAAACTTATCAAGGGTGAGGACTGGAAATCACTCTCCATTCCAAAAGGAGAATCAAAAATCTATAATGCGGATAAATTTTCCACTGAAAAAGCGGACCGACATTTTACCGATAAGGTATAAGTAGGGTATTGTTTCTATCGCATGTAATAGCTACAATCAAGCATGTGATAAATGAAACAGTACCTAGTAAAAATTATAGTTCTCGCTACATTAACCATAGCCTGTGACGAAAAGAACATTTCCCCCGATGGACTTATTGGTGTTTGGCAGCTCTCTGAAACCTTGGCAGACCCTGGTGATGGTAGTGGTACTTTTAAACCCGTTGATAGCAAC
>JANQST010000291.1 GCA_028279155.1 Cyclobacteriaceae bacterium | reverse complement strand
AAATCAGCTCAGCTTTTTCGTAATGTTCCTCCAAGACGGACGCGAGTCCTGTAGTCCTACTGACGGCTTCATCCAAGCCTGAAGTGACCTTCTGTTTGGCTTTGGCAATAGCTTCTGCAAACCGTTCCTTCGAATAAGGTTTTAGTAAATAGTCCACAGCATTCTTTTCAAAGGCCTTAATTGCAAACTCATCATGAGCAGTACTGAATACAATCACGGGTGGTTCCTCCAACAGTTCCAGCATTTCAAATCCTGTCAACTTCGGCATCATTACATCGAGGAAAACCAGATCGGGCTTCATCTCATTGATCTGCTTAAATCCTTCAAACCCATCACTACACTCTCCTACCAGTTCAATGTCTTCGTCTTCAGACAAATACGTTCGAATGATCTCTCTTGCGAGATGTTCATCGTCAATAATCAGTGTTCTAATTTTCTTCATCAGGCTCTTGATTAACGGGTATTATCATCGTCACACTAAACAAATCATCAGACTTACTTACTTCCAACAGGTCATTTCTCCCAAAGACCAAGCTAAGTCTTTTTCTCACATTATCAAGTCCTATTCCTTCACCTTTGACTGGCATGGCTTCTTTGTCAAAATTGTTAGTTATGAGGATCTTCAACAAACCCTCCTCTTCCTCGCATTTGAGCTCGATTGTGACTTGATCGATGCTTTCATACACACCATACTTTATGGCATTTTCAAAAAGTGGTTGAAGAATGAGGTTTGGAACTTTCACTTTCAGGCAGTTATCATCGACTGTTTTCTGAAAATTCAATTTACTACCGAATCGTACCTTTTCAATATCAAGATAAAGCGACACATTCTGAATTTCCTGTTCCAACGTATTCATTTCAACACTGTCCTTTCCAAGTGAGTATCGAAGAAAATCACTTAGCTTAATTACCATCTCTCGAGCCGATTCACTTTTGGAAATAGTCAATGCACTAATGGAATTGAGGCTATTAAAAATGAAATGAGGATTGATCTGAGATTTCAACATGCGCAGCTCAGAGTCTTTCAACAGGTTTTGCAATTCCAACTCTCGACTCAACCTTTCTTGCATGTCTTGATAATATTTGATCAGGTAGAAAATCAAAACCGTAATGCTGTAGTAGAGAACACCGATGATCAGTCGCCAGATGTAAGAATCTTCGAGGAACTCCTTGTACGATCCATTCCCTACAAAAATTAACCCCAGAATGAAGCTGGCAAGGGATGTCCACATAAAAACCGTAATAACAGCCGCACCAAAATGGGTACCTGCAAGCGAAAGTTCATCCTTACTCAGACTGGCGAATGTGACAATGTACCATAATCCAGGAGCCAGCACACCAAAGAAAGAATTGTAAGTGAAGCTATCTGAGATTGCTATCTCAATAGTAAAACCATAATAGAAATAGAGAACCGAGCCATGGATGAGGGTAACGATTAAAAGAATAAGAATATAGAGCTTATACCCAGATCCGCTTAATATTGGATGTCTCATCTAAGTTAGGGGTTAGGTTTTCTATCTAATCTACAATGGAAAAGATGCTTACTTTAAGCGTAAGCACCCTTTATTTCAGATCCACCAAATACGATTGATCCTTTTATTCTGAGTATTTTCTTTGGGTCATTTTTCTCTGTGGTAGATTTTGATCGCTTATCAGCATAGCCACCGAAAATCACAAAACTCTCATTTACAACTGTCCAATCCGGTGGAACGATCAATTCATTTCCTCCAAACAAACAGAACAAATCAATTACCGCTCCTTCTTCCGCCATTTTGGCATCCGAAAAATTGATGGTAGAACCGCCAAAGATGGAAGTGATTTTTCCCCCTTTGAAATTCTTAGAGCTACAGGATTTTTCAGAACCACCGAAAATTGATGTATCATCTATGAAATCCTCGTCTATATCTCCGGCCTCTCTCAACACACTATCCCGTCTACGAAGGAAAATAGAGACACCAATAATGATCAGAACGATTGGCCACCAATCCCTGATACGGAAATGAGGTAAATAGAAGATGTCAGGTAGAATGAATATTCCACCGATGATTAGGAATATAAAACCTTCCTTTCTTCCTGTTGTCAGCATTGCTCCTCCAATGAGAATCAGGATCATTTCCCATCCAAAAAAGTAATAAGGAATGAAGTATGGAATCAAATCCAGGTTTCTTAAGAGAAAATACCCACCTAGTACTACCAATACGATTCCTACCCAGGTTTTTGAGTTGTTATCTGTGTTGCCCATGATTTTAGCTTTTAATTGTTACTCAAAATTCACGAATACGATAGGTTTCAGTTGAACACAAATCGGCGAGTTGTGGTCTTTTACCGGTAAATGGCAGATTGGGTATTGTCTACGAAATTTGGGACCTACCTATATGAATGCATTTGGTGATACAGCAGGTAGTAACAAAAAAAATCTTCAACCCATCATAGATGTCGGTAACATAGCTTGTAGACCGGAAGGTTAGTGCCACCAGGAACAACAAATTGACTATTTAATTTCCTTAAGATAAACAGGATTTTCAGCAAATCGAGGTGAATAATTATACCCTGAAGAGGTTAGTTGCATTTGCTCCGATCCGTCTGCATTCATTATGAATATATGCTGTGAATCTCTTTTGTTTCCGCGTTCAAACACTATCTTTTTTCCATCCGCGCTCCAATCACCTCTAATATCTTGCAGCGGATCATGTGTGAGTCGAACAATTTTTTCTGTGACCAAGTCCAACGTATAAATTTCCATGTTTCCATCTCTATCTGAATAAAAAAGGAGTTTTCGTCTGTCAGGCGATAACCTTGGCATAAGATCATTGGCATTTCCTTTTGTAAGGATTTTCTCATTAGAACCATCCTCTTCAATTCGGACTAATTTATGATTCCCATAGATGGCTCGTGAGAAATAGATATTTCCATCCGCGCCCCAGTCGGCCCACGCTTCTTGATCTGTTGAATTTGTCAAGTTCAGCAACTTACTCCCATCGGTATTCATTACAAACAAATCAGCATTACCAGATCTTCCACTTGTGAAGATAATTTGATTACCATCTGGAGACCACGAAGGGGCGTATTCTGCTGAGGAAGAATTTGTCAATTGCGATACCTCACCCGACCGAAGATCCATTTTCCATATCTTCCACCACCCTTTTCGTTCAGAAGTAAAAACGATCGTTTCTCCATCTGGTGACAATGCAGGGCTGCTATCCTTTGCTGGATGGTTAGTAATCCTTGTTTCACCTAAACCGACGTTTAAGGCGTATAGCTCGTCATTTCGGTTCATTTGTTTTGTGTAGAGTATGACATAAGGTTGTGCCTCTAAAACCTTTGTCAAAATGATCATAACCGCAAGGAGCTTGCATTTCTTCATCATGCAGCTAATTTATTTGACTGAGACCATTAGAAAGAATGAGAATTGATAAAGCGTTTCTTTTGGGATAGTTGGTTGAGTCAACTCAAAAAGTCCCATTTGACTTTGAATACCTTCTTCCGTTCCTCTTTGGAAAAAAGGTTCTTGATCACACCATGATATACCTCAATGGAATCTCCAGAAAGTGCAATCACAATCATCGAGAGTGTGAAATTGGCTTTGTAGTTAAAGGAATCGAATAGGACTATCATCAAAGCTGCAAGTGCTAATACTTCTAAAAGCTGGAGAACTTTTGTTATTCCATCATACCATGCTGGCATGGCTCCATATATGATCTTGAAAAGGAAAACATTAACCAAACAGATAATAACAGCCAAAAGGATTCCATTTCGTGTGGACATGCTATCAATATGGTCTTCATCCAGGATCTGCGAAATGATGTTAGCGTGAACAACACCACCAAACATGTCATGTTCTGCTTTTCCGACATACCGTTCATTCATTGGTGTGAAGTAAAAATCATCTCTTGTTAAAACATCCCCCAGGTAACCTCCCATGAAGCACATAATCACCACTTTTCCTGTTATGATATCGGGAGTGAATTGTTCATTAAGTACATCTTCTACATCCAGCGCAAAATATTTCATCCTGGAATTGGAGGCGGTAAAACTGATCACGTTCCCTTTATAGTTAATTACCTCCACTTCATTTTCCCTATCTAAAAAGCGTCTCGTTTTAACCGAATCAATTGCCATTGCCAGCTTTATGGGAAATGCATAATGTATTTCTCCTTTCACTTTTTGCATTGGTGTGAACTCTCGGCACATTTTCAAGTCTTCCTGCGTTTTTGCATCAGTAATAAGGTTCACATAGCCTAACTCAAGATTGCTAGCCAGATGAGGTGGAGGTCGAAGGGTTGAATCAAATTCATTTGTCTGAAGGTTCAGGTTCACAAGCTTCTCTCCCACCACCACATTCGTACTTTCTGTTAAAACCCTAACCAGCGCACTATCTTCTTCCCATGATCTGGGCTCGTCCAATAGTACATCTACTCCGATTACGGCCGGATTGTACCTGCTCAATATCTCTATTTGTCTGGCAATTCCTTCCCTGTCCTGGTAACCAATATTCACTACAACAATGTTCTCATCTGCAATCGGTTCTTCCAGTAGTTGTGAAAAAACCACATCCGTGAGTTCAAAATCTGAGAACATGTCCCCAACCGGGTCGAAAATGTCAAATATCTTAAACAGAGTTACTGATGCAAATAACCCGATGAGTGAGAAAATAAATACGGAGCAAAGTACCGTGTCAAGTATAAACCGTTTCATAGCAAATCAAAGCTATGCATATGTTAGTTTTTTATCAGGACTTATTCGTACTCGATTACCTTTTGTCTATCAAGATGAAGTGCACTCTTCGTTGCAAAAGTGCTTACTAGATTATCCAAAAAGAATCTTACTCCGGTACTCGCACCCATTCGCCTGACAGGTCCATATCCGTTTCAATTCCCTCTTTGAAGGCCCGGTCCTCTACTTCCCAATTCCCTGTCTCATAAGAAAATGTTAAAATCAAATCTGAATATGTAAGTTCAGCCGTGTCTTTGAAGATGTAGATATCTTCGTCATCGGTGCCTTCACTGAAATCAGCATAATCTGACAAATTGTAGGATACTTTGTCGTTGCTGGCATAGAACTGAAAATTCACCTGTTGTTCGAATGAAGTTTCAAATTGTTGGGTCCAAAGTGAATCAGCACCACGGGCAAAAGTTCCAAAAGGTGAAAACTCTTCTGCGCTTTCTTGTGAAGATGATCCCCCAGAACTACAGGCAAGGACCACCATGAAAATGGATACAAAAATGATATTTTTCATTGCGTTAGGCATTTGGTAATCTATTAAGATACAAAAAGATCGGTTGTTTATCTAGGACTGAAGTATTTCTACAAGTTGAACATAAGTACCGATCATACCATTTTTATTCACATACATCTAAATATTTCTTAGCTTTCGGATCATAAATCAAGAACAATGAAAATCTCCATTGCAATCACTGTTTTGCTTTTATCCTTTTCTATCCTGGCTCAGGAAATGAATAAGGAAAACAGTCGTCTGATTCCCGTTGATCAAACGGTAGTAACCAACCACCAAACAACGATCAAAGGAAAATCCGTTTCCTATAGAGCTACTACAGGAACTCAGCCGGTATGGAACGATGATGGAGAAGTTTTGGCGGCCGTTCACTACACCTACTATGAACGCACCGATGTTCGAAGCAAAAGCACACGCCCTTTGGTGATCTCCTTCAACGGCGGTCCAGGATCAGGATCCGTATGGATGCACCTTGCCTATACCGGACCAATGATTT
>JANQST010000285.1 GCA_028279155.1 Cyclobacteriaceae bacterium | reverse complement strand
TTATCAAGTCATTCAAGATAACGGATGCCTTGCGCTCAAAGGTTGATGTTGAAAACTGGGAGATTAAAACACCGACGCCAGGAAGTCAAAACGCATTGATCATAAAAACAGGAAGGCCTCTAGACAAAGCATTAAGCGAGCGTTTAATTTCTGTAATTGACAGTGAAGGAAACAATGTCAGGGGAAGTTTCAAATGCCTTGATAGCAAATCCCAATTGTTATTTACTCCTGAGAAGCAGTGGAAATCCTCATCCTATTTAATTCGTGTCGACAATAAGCTAGAAGATGTCTCTGGAAACACACCTCAAAACATCTTTGATGTAGAAGGTGAAGGGGCGAAAGAGAAGCCAGGAAAATTTGAAATAAGCTTTGATGTAAAAGATTGAATTAGTCTTCTTCCTTTTGATCCAATTCCAGGAATATTTTTCTCAGCCTTCTTATTTTTCTTCCATATATAAGGTTTATTAAGAAGTTGAAGATCAATCCAAGAATTCCACAAAATAGTACTCCAACACCTACAGTGATTAGCAGCGATTCAGCGGTTCCTCCATCAGGATTTTCCTTAAGAGCAACATAGGTTCCATAGACATAACCCAACGGGATAAAAGCCCATATGACCACCTTGTAGTGTAGAAAGAAGAAATTGAGGTATCCCAGCAATTTTTTAAGGCCTGTTTTGACATCAATCGTGTAATCAAACGCTTTTACTTTCCGTATTAAAAACTGATAGTAAATAAGGTAAATAAAAATGATGATGGGCATAACGATTCCATACAATACGGGCTCATCATCTCGGAAGAAAATGTAGATCAAAGGCAGGGAAACCAGGTTTATCCAAAACTCAATCAACAAAACGATTCTGATCCAAAAAAGTGGAGTTTTGGATTTTTTGGTGATGAGTTCATCCACGTTCAGCTCCTCGCCAGTAGAATGCTTCTTGCCCTTGTTCCATAGATCTATGATATCAACCTCTGCCATCGACTAAATTTTTGAGTTGAGTTTTCAATCTGTTTACTTTCACTCCAACATTTGTTACCGTCATACCCAGAATTTCAGCAATCTCTTTATAGCTCTTATTCTCTAAATACAGCAGAATAATTGCTCTGTCAGCCTCTTTCAGCTTTCTAACAGCATTATAGAGCTGTTCGATCTGTTCTTTCTCCACGTGATCAATCTCCTCGGAAACCTGAAGGTTGTCCAATGAAACGGAATCAATGGATTTACGATTTTTCCTGGACATGGCAAGACACACATTTAGTGTAACCCGGTATACCCAGGTGGAAACCTTGGAACGCATTTCAAACTTTTCATGCGATTTCCAAAGCTGAATCGTGACCTCCTGGATAACATCCTTCAACTCTTCATCATTTCTTGCATACACGCTGCATATATGCCTGATCATGGGCATATTGTCGAGTACGAATGTTTTGAAGAAAGAGCTTGACAAGGTTCCTTGGTTTTAGTAGCAGAATGTGTTCATTTATTTCACATCAAGAGAATTTTTTCACAGATCTCGCTCTAAATTATCAACATTTCACCTATTGATTTTAGGGCACAAAAAAAGGGAGCACTTTAGTACTCCCATAGCCGATCCTTCGCTGGTTGGACCGAGCATGACCCGGTAAGATACCGAATCTAATCACCGCCTAATTTACTCGCCTGTAAATGTAGATAGTAAATATAACCATAATCATGAGAGTTTTGTTCAAAAAAATCAAACTTTTATAAACACTTTTCGAAAGCTTATCTGTTGTTAATTTGCAAAATGAGGTACCTGACGCTATTGGTATTGGTCTTTTTGGGATTTGCTCCAATTGGAAACCTGGATAGGATCAGGCGTGCATTCGAAAAGCTGGAATTTGATAAAGCCTATGAACTGATTGTCAAAGCGTACGAGAAAGATCCTGAAAATGCCGGGCCTGTGTACTATTCAGCTCTACTACATTCAACGAATTCATATGATGGCTATAATCTTGATACTGCCAGAGTGATCATTGAGGATGCCCAATCAATTTTTGAAAGTTCTGAAAATGAGATTGTGGAAGATCTTGCGGAAGATGGAGTTACACTAACAGTAATAAATGAACTTTCTGACAACATAAGAGATAGAATATATGCGGAGGTTGATGCTCAGATCTCGATTGAGTCTGCAGAAAACTTCATGAAAGTGTATCCGGATTCGCCCTTCAACGATCGACTCATTTTTAGAAGAGATAGTATAGTATTTGATCAAGTGAGGAAAAATGATGCACTTGGAGTGTACGAACGCTTTTTGGAAACATACTCAACCCAGGAATTCAGAGAGATCGCCATTCAGAGAATTGATGAGTTGCGTTTCCAGGTACTAACCCATTCAGGGTCACTTTCAGACTATTATGAATTTCTTGAGAAATATCCAACAACCAAATTCAGAACTGAAATTGAAGCCTATGTTTTGAAAAACTCAACGGTTGATCACAAGGAAAGTAGCTATAAAGAGTTCATAACCTTTGCGCAAAGTGACGAATTAAAAAAGAAAGCAGCAGACATTCTTTACTATGTCAACCCTGAAGATCCATACTTTGCCAGCCACCCTAGACGAGATTCAATCACAACCATTTACAAAACGGGTAGCTTAAAATTGATTACGGCCATGGAAGATGGAAAATTCGGATTCCATACAAGAGCCGGGATGCTTCAGATACCCTATTCTTTTGAAGATGTGGGATACAATCATAAGTGCGGTTTGACAGAAGATGACTGGCTGGTAGTTAATAATGGAACCGAGAATCTGGTCATAAATAAGACGGGGAAAGTGGTAATTGAAGCGCTTGATGAATATCAGAACTTGACTTTTGGCGCATCTTTGGTAGAGACAAATGAAGAAACATTTCTATACCATAAGAGTGGATTCAAAATTTTGGAAACACCTGTAGAAGAGGCCAGCGTTTTGGCCGGCCGATGGATCAGGGTGAAGAAGAATGGCAAGTGGGCCCTCGTTTCATTTTCGGGTAGCCTTATCACCGACTTTGTGTTTTCCGACATTCGACTGGAGGGAAAATTTTGGGTTTTTGAAAGGGACCAACTTTTAGCGGTCTATACGGAAGATCACATTGAGAGAGACCTTCATGAGGAAGGGTTAGACCTGGAATTCAAATTTGAAGATTTGGAGTTGATCGCTGAGGATATGCTGATAGGTTTTAGAGACAACAGAGAATGCATGTTGGATGACCAACTAAATTTCCTGGTTCCATGGGGTGTTTATGAGATCAATCCGGATGATTCGGGGTGGTATTTAAAGACGTCTGCAGGCTATCGGCTCTATAATCATTCGGAACGGGATATTATGAATCAGGTTCATCCCTACCTGGAAACAAATGCAGGGTGGCTGGCCTTAAAAACCACTACAGATTGGATGCTGATATCCAGGTCTCAGGAAGTGGAGCCGACCAGGGGGTATGATTCACTAAAGTTGCTAAATGATTTCTGTGCTCTTTCAGTTTCCGGAGATGAACGTAAACTAGTTTTTTCAAATGCCGAGGAACGATCAGTTAAGGATGGAGAAGAGGTCAAATCATTTTTTAACCAACCCAACTACCTGCTAATAGAAGGAGAAGAATTCAAATGGGTCGTTGATTCAATTGGTGTGGAGAAGGTGAAAGGAACTTTTGATGAGGTCACTTTTTTCAATGACAGCTTGTTGAAAGTGAAATCCAAAGGAAAGAATGGATTGATGAAACTGGATGGAACCTTTGTATTGGATCTTGAATATGATGCTATCGACGAAGAAAACGACCTGGTGCTAAGTTTGAAAGATGGTCTGATCGGTTGTCTCGACCTAGAAAGTGGAACCACAGTTTCACCCAATTATCAAGCTCGTATTGAGCGAATCGGCTCGAATTATTTAGTGAAGCAGCGAGGAAAATTTGGGCTAATAGATGCAATGGAGGACTCTATTTTATCATTCTCTTATGATGAGATAATGTTTTGGAACGATACTTCTTTTCTTGTCAGAAATGAGGCGGAATGGAATTTTGTAAATTATGAGGAAGAGGCAATCGATGACCCGGTTGAATTTATGTCAGAAGTCGTATCGTTTGAAGATGAGACAATCATGAAATACGTGAGAGGAGGAAAATATGGCTTGTTGTCGAACAAAAATGGCTTCATTTTGAGTCCTGAGTTCACCGATATTTTCAATGTAGGAAGTGATGAAGAGCCTATATTCTTTGCTGACCAACATTTGGATAAAGCTGGCTTTCACGTGGTTAGTTACCTAAATAGAGATGGGGAGTTACTTTTATCAAAAGCCTATAAAAGGGAAGAGTTTGATAAGATTCTATGCGATGATGAGTTGTGAGTGAATTTTAGTGACCTGCTTAATAAGCGACTTATCACCATTATTATCAATCACAAAACTTGCCAGTGGAAGCTTTTCAGCATCAGGAAGTTGCTCTGAAATAATTTTTCGAACCTGATCTTCAGTCCTTTGCAGGTCCCTATTTATAACGCGTGTGATTCGGGTTTCTTCATCAGCTACAACTAAAAGAAGCGTGTCGAGTTCTTTGTATGAACCTGCTTCAATGAGGAGTGCCGCTTCCTTGAGTACCATTTTCTCTTCGGAATATTCGGCTACCCAATTTTCAAAATCATTTCTTACTGCAGGATGAACTACTTTATTCAACTCCATCAGCAAGTTCTTGTTTCCAAAGGCCATTTGCGCAATGTGTGCTCTATTGAGCTTATTTCGTATATAGGCATCATTTCCAAAAATAGATTTGATGCCATCCATGACCTCAGCATTGGTTTCCATAAGATCCTTCGCTTGGTCATCGGCATAGTAGACCTTGACTCCCAGGACTTCAAAAATTTTGCAAACTGTGCTTTTACCGGATCCAATTCCACCAGTGATGCCAACCAGTTTTGGCCTACTCACGATATAGGATTTTTAGTGTGTCGGGGAAAACTTCTACTTCCAAGGCATTTTCCGGATGGATCATGACAATAGCTGGAGCAGTTGAATCAGATTTGTTGATCATATCATAATCCAATATCACCTTGAAGTCTTCAGTGAAATAGTCTTCTTTCAAAGAACGCTGCACATAAAAGCTTACACTGATGTCATCCTGACTTGGGTATGCGGAAGAATCTTCAGGAAAATTCAGTAGCTCAAGTTTGAGAGGTAATTGCATGTTGTCGAATTGCTCCACCTCAAATGTGACCTTTACGGTAGTTGGGTCTGAGGTGATGTTGTAATCTTCTAGAAGCCCAAGGGTTACAAATCGATCGAAGTTCCTGTCAATTTCTTGAGATAATATGGGTATGGTAAAATCGGACCCGAGTGTGTCAATAAAACTTGTAGGTCCATATATAATGGCTGTATCTGGCTCTAGTTGGATTTTCGATATAATTCGATAATCATCGTCAAGGCTAATACTTAAAGAATCGATGTTTAAAAAAACTTTCTTAGAAACCCTTCTATCAATGTCAATATAAATCGTGTCAGTATAGAGGAAGTTGATTTGAAACTCGCTCAAATGATCTCGTACAATAGGTAAGATCGTAGACCTGGTTAGAAATCTTGTAGAGGCCGGATTTTCTGGTTCCACCAGAATTGGGTCAGAGCCAAACCAAAAACCTTGTCGGAATAAATCCCATCCGCCACCTGTCACTTCCAATTCAACATACTCAGCGAGTGGCTGCATTTCCACTAAGCTGTCACGGTCAAAAACGAACTCGACGGGATATTGTATGCCGGTGTTGTATTCTTTACCTAACGCACTAAAAAACCAAAAGGTAGTGGCTCCTAAAAAGGAGAGCAACACTACCTTCCAGTTGCTAAATGGCATGAAAATTTTTTCAAAGTCCATTTCTACATGCGTTAGTTATTTTTCTTCGTTCAGTCGTTTGCTTGCTTCCAACGAAATTGAAGCTTTTTCTACCAACAATTTAGTTCCCCTGTCCACATCGATCAAAACTGTTGTATCAGATAGCTCGATAATTTTGCCATGAATGCCGCCTACAGTTACCACCTGATCACCTTTTTTGATCTCTCCGAGGTATTTCTTTGTTTCTTTTTGTTTTTTCTGCTGTGGTCGAATGAAGAAAAAATAAAAAATGGCAATCATGCCAATAATTGGAAGAAAAGAGGTGAGCCCACCGTCCCCGCTTGCCTGTAATAATGTTGTTTCCATCTAATTTTTAATAATAAAAAACCCTTCCATCGAAATGGAAGGGCAATGTTAATGAAATGTACTTCTATCTGAAAGCTTACTGGCCTTCCTTAAGCACATTTGCTTTGATTCTTAGTCTTTGAGTAGTAGGCCATGTATTAGCAGTAATGGTAACTGTTTTGTTCTGGATACCAGGCTTATTCTTACTGTTGAATTTAACCTTTAGCTGACCAGTTCCTCCAACCGGGATTGGCTCTTTTGGCCATTCTGGAACAGTACATCCACATGAACCTTTTGCATCGGAAATGATAAGAGGAGCAGCACCAGTATTGGTGAAAGAGAAAACGTGCTCAACAACATCTCCATCCTTGATTGTTCCGAAATCGTGCAATTCTTCAGCGAAGTTAAAAGCAGGGAGTGGACCATCCGGCTTTTCAGCAGGGGTAGCTGCAGGAGTAGAGTTGTTCACCGGAGTGATAGTAGGAGAGGATGTTGAAGCAACACCAGATCTTCCTTCCAACGCAGCAACCTTACCTTCAAGTTTAGTAATTCTAGACTCAAGGTCACTATTGCTACAGCTTGCTAGTACAGCAACTACAGCCAGGCTTAAAAAAGTTTTCATTATTGTTCGCATAGTATAATTTTTCTAAATAAGAATGACAAAAATACCCAAGATAACGTTCAGGTACGGTGTAAAATATCCTAATGATTTGTTAAAGAAGTGCGTTAATCCTTCTTAATCTGGTTAATTAAGCTGTCTACGTCATCAAGAAGACGCTCAGCTTTGTCTTTTGCATCCTTCACAATTTTTTCTCCCTGGTCCTTGGCTTCATTGTCCAAAACCTCTTTTCCATCCATTATATCCTGGATAAAACCTTCCAGTTGTTTCTTCACTTTGTCCAATTGGTAAGAAAGACGGTCCCGGGTGTTGGTTCCTTTGTCCGGAGCATATAGAATACCGAGTATTCCACCAGTAATGATGCCAAACAAGAATGCGAAAAAGGATCCTCCTGATCTGCTCATGTGCTTATTTTTTTGTGCCCGATTTCCCGAGCTATTTATTATCAATTAACCCTCGTCCGCTTTTACGGACTTTGCCTGTCGAAGTTAGTTCGTTTGAAAGTACATCCAAAACTCCATTTACAAATTGTTTACTCTTTGGAGTGCTGTATTGTTTTGAAATTTCTATTGCTTCGTTGATCGACACCTTCATGGGAATGCTTGGGCAGGTCATCATTTCTACCAGAGCAATTTTCAAAATAACCAAATCCGTCAACGCTATTCGATCAACATCCCAGTTTTGGGTTTTGCTTTCAATCAATTCGTCTAGTAATGCATTTTCTTTGATGACGCCATCGTACACCTGTTTGAAGAAATCAAGGTCTTCTTTGCCGTTTTTAGTAAGCTCGGATAAAACAACCTCTCCTTCATTTTCAAGTGCTTTGAGCGTCTTGATAACCATGCTTTTTACGATTGGCTTATTCTCGGACCAGTGCAGGTTTTTATTTTCAAGGTAGGCGGAAATATGCTCACTTTTAAAGATGACTTTTTTGAAAATTTCCTGGATTAATCCACCAGGAGATTCTTTTCCTTCAAAAAATGGTGCGAGTGTTTCCGCCGTTAATATTTCACTTCGATACCATGATTTGATTTCTTCAAGCTCATCTTCTCCCCAGGATATTTGATGCTTTTTAATCTCGTTATTTAGAAGTTCTGACGTTTTTAGCGATGCTACGATTTTGTTGTCAATGAGAGGGGTGACTTTCTTCTTCTTTTTCTCATCGTCCAGTTTTTCACGATGTTCGAGCTCTACAGGTAGCAGCAAGAATTTCAAGTAAGAGTCATAAATCTTGTTCGCATCCTTCAGCATTTCCGCCCTTCGATTCTTTGCTTCGAAGGATGCTTTTTTCTGAAAGCCTGCAATTTCTGAATTGACGTTATCAAGTACTTCCTGATCAATTTCCTCATCAGGCTCAACCTCTGAATTCAAATAGTTCTGATCGAAGAGCTTGACCGCCAATTTTTTCCTTGCTTCGAAAAGGGCTTTGTCTGAAAAATCATGTTTGGCAGGGTCAAGTGCGTGAATGCTTTTGAGTTCGGCTTTTGCAACTTCTCGTAAGGATTCCATGGCTGTGAAGTAGCCGTATAATGCCTGCATGGCTTTTACCCTAAGGATCCTACGATTTAACATTTCAATTTAGTTGCAGCCCACTTTTGGGCAGGTTTAGTTTTTTATTGGCCAAGCTTTACTTTTCCAACGTCTTCGATGCGTTGGAGTGCCAAAGCTAAGGCGGCTTCATGAGAACTGATATTATTTTTTTCAGAGTAGTTCAAAACATCCAGGCAAACATCATAAATGTGCTCAGTGGAGGCCATTACTCGTTCCTTGTTATAGTTACCAAGATATTCATAGTAGACATTCGCAATGCCTCCGGAATTGATAAGAAAGTCCGGAGAATAAATAATGCTTCTATCTTTCAACATTTCACTGTGCTTCCGTTCATCTTTCAGCTGGTTGTTGGCAGCTCCGGCAATAACCGCACATTTTAATTCAGGAATAGTCTCATCATTCAACGTGGCACCAAGTGCACAAGGAGAATATATATCCATCTCCATTTGGAAAATGGCATTGGGGTCAACCACTTCAACTGAAGCATGTTTGTCAGTAACAACTTTGATCTTGTCTTCGAAAATATCAGCAACAAAAACGTTAGCCTCTTCCTTGATCAAATAGTCAATTAAGTACTTACCTACCTGACCCACTCCCTGTACCAACACATTCTTTCCTTTCAAT
>JANQST010000307.1 GCA_028279155.1 Cyclobacteriaceae bacterium | reverse complement strand
GGATTTCATTGCAGTTGGGATGAGTTAAGTATTTTTTGATAAAAAGCTCTGCCGGGACACCAACAATATGTTCTTCGATGATTGTTTCACGATTTACCACATAACTGAGCTTGTTGGGTGAAAGTAGGTGCTCTAACTCGAGCCCGTAAATTCTTGACGCATCTGCATTTTTTACATAGAAATAGTCAAAATTGTCATTGATTTGGTTCACAACCCGAATGCGTATCGGCTGTGTATTTCCATACATACACAGGTCCACTCGATCAATGATCAAATGATCCATAACAGACAGATCACCATCTGCCTTGATAATCGCATACACTTTTTTTAGTGCCTTGTAGATTTGATCCATATCCCCCTGTGGAAAGAAGAGTGTTTCCCAAAGTGTATCATTACCATGTTTATCATACAGAGGGATGGAATTATTGTAGCGAAGCAGATCAGCATAGAATACGGGAAGATCCATTTCACGGTCGTACTTATTTAGGTACGATCGTAGGTGCTTACTAATTGGAAATGGTTCTTTCTTTTTGCTAATTATTGCCACAGTAGATACAATTTAATCAATGTATCTTACTCCGAATTTGCCGGTCTTAGGCTCTTCGGGAGCAGGGATGGTTTTGCTTTTTAGCATTTCCAAAAGGTCAATTTCGATATTTCGTGTTATAGTTGAAATAGGTGTGTCAGATGCCCTTCCTTCGAAAGGATCTTCAGTCGTTGCACCAGCTTTTTCAAGAATGGTAAAAACAAAAGAAATAGCGACTGACATTGGAATGGCACCCCAACTCATTTGAGGAACCAATGCAAGTGGCAAGCAGATGATGAAAAGCCACAAGAAGACGATGGTGAAATAGTTATAGTAGTAAGGAAAAATGGTTCCTTTGATTCGTTCACTCATACCCTGAAGTCGCAGCAATTCTTTCATAACACTTGCCAGTTCCATGTGCCTAAAGTCTTCTATTATCTTTTTGTCGTAACCTTCTTGTATTTTCATGCTTTGCTTGTGCAAGAGCTGGGTCGGTTTATTGTGGTATTTCCTGATTTCTTCTATCTCCTTCGCCGATAAATACTTTTCGAGATGTTCCCAATAATTCAATTTCCTCAAATGCATTTTGAGTGCATAAAGCCATGCCACGTGCCGATGAATTAGATCTTCACGCCACTTCTTTACTTCTTTTTCTGAGATGTTTCCATTGCTGAATTCGGTCGAAGAGAAAGAAATGATAAAAGTCCCAAATGTTCGACTGGCATTGACAATCCCGCCCCAAATTTTTCTTGCCTCCCACCATCGGTCATAGGCACTATTGTTTCGGAAGCCAAGGAATATTGCGAGGGCACCACCGAGAATACTAACCGGGACTACCGGCAAGTCGAGCGGACGGAACATAAAAATTTCTCCGAATTTATACTGAACAGTGGCAACAATGGATATCAATATGAAAAGGGTAATGCTGCCTTTGTTGTAAAAGGTGATTCCTATTACTTGCTTGAACGGGTTATCTGAAAACTTAATTAACATCGGTCAGGTTTTGAATGAATAGTTTCTCTGTCTTATTGCACCAATTTTTGAAAGGTGCTTGAACATTTTTATATTTTGGAATATACGATAACAACTTTTCTAGTTCAAAAATTTCACTTGAAATACCAGCGCCAGCATTAGTAGCATCCAGGGCGTTACAACTTTGTTCGTAATGGCCTTTTACGGGAACCATCAAGATTGGCTTGCCCATATACATCGCTTCGCATACAGACTCGAATCCTGCTGTGGTTAGATATCCCTGGCAACTGGCCATAAGCGCTATGAATTTTCGATCATTTAGCTGATGAAAGGTAAGGTTGTCATCCACCTTGTAGGTTTCAGGAACTCCTTTCTTATCCCAGAAGCAATGAATCGGAATATCTGGATTTTCTAAATGAAATTTCTCCACTTGTTCTGCATATCCGTGATTAACCATGTAGACCAGGAAATGGTTTTCCTGAGAAATTGGTTGTTCTCTAATCTCCTTCCTTAGGAGCGGAGGGACGATTGTCAGTTTCGTAGTATCTGGAAGTTCTTGAAATGAAAGTGTGAGTGTTTTGGAGGCTCCATATCCAGCCAACTTATTTCCAATCATCATTGATGTTCGATCAAAAAATCGACCTCTTGGGAAATCAAAACTTGGGTGTGACACAAAAAATTGGTGAGCTAGTACCACATGTTTGGGCTTTGGTTTTTTCATCAGATAATAAAGTCCACCTAGGAAATCGTAGAAGTTTATGATGACATCTGGCTGTTGGCTTTTCACCAATGTATCTAATCGGTTAATACTTCTAATAAATGTTGTGAGCTTAAGAAGGTTTAGAAATATTGACCTGAATATTTTCACGGACTTCCCTTTCTTGTCCGTTACAAAATTTGGACTTTCAAATTGATGAATTGAAGATTGAATTTGATCAGAAAAGAAACGCGGTAATTCTCTGCGTTTACTTTTTCCGACAATAACAGAACAGACTTCATGCTCATTCTTGACTAGAATGTTGTAAAGCGATATGGCTTGGGTCAGGTGTCCCCTGCCTTCTCCCTGAACAATGAATAAGAATTTCATCAAATTGTAAGCTAAAGATTATTAACCACAAGGGGTTTAGCTTGAGGCTTATAGCTGGCGACTAATCTAACTCGGAAATTTGAGCAAAAACTCAGTCCCCTCACCAATCTTGGATTTGGCACTGATGCTTCCACCATGATTTCTCATGATCTGTTTTGAGAGACTTAACCCGATACCTGATCCACTTTTCTTAGTAGTAAAAAATGGGATGAATATTTTTTTCAATGCTTCTTCTTCTATCCCAACACCATTATCAACAACACTTATGTAAGCTCCACCGGACTCACCATTCATTGCTGTAATGGTGAGTGCTTTGTTTTCCTTTTCATCAGCTGCAAGTGCCTGAACAGCATTTTTCACGATATTGATAATTACTTGTTCGACCTGTTCTTTGTCAAGCATGATCATGAGGTCTGGCTTAATGGAAATATTTGTGTCAATGCTGTGCTTTTCAAAATCCGGCTTGAGCAGCATAGTCACATGCTGTATCAGATCCTCAACTTTCGTCTCTTCTAATTCAGGATGCTTTATTCGAGTCATGTTCCTGAAATCAGAAACGAATTTGATCAAGCTTTCGCTTCGATTATGAATCGTTTTGACCGATAAGTAAAAATCTTCAATTTGATCATTCTTAATTTCGGCAACATCTGCTCCGGCCTTAACAAAATCATCTAGCTCGGTTTCCACAGTTGAGGCGAGTGAAGAAATAGGAGTCACCGAATTCATGATCTCATGTGTCAGGACCCTAATTAGGTTTTGCCAGGCTTCCATTTCTTTTTCCTCCAATTCAGACTGGATGTTCTGAATAGAAACCAATTTGAAGGCTTTTCCTAGTAGGGAAAGCTCGATGGCATAAACGGCAAGCTGAATTTCTTCGTCGTTCTTGGTAATCTTTAACAGATCTCGTCCACCTGTCTTTAGGTCTGAAAATGATTCTAGCAACGTTGGATACGTTTTCCCTATTTGGTTGATATTCTTGATGAGTTTGACATCAAGAAGTTTTTTGGCGGCATTGTTTATGATTTGTACTTCACCTAATTCATCGAATGTTATAATACCAATTCCAATGTGTTGGACAATTGTTCTCAGATACTGGTGTTGAGCTTCCTTGTCCGCACGTATCTCACGAAATTTATCAAGGATCTCGTTGAATTGATGATATAGCGAGGCCTGACTTGATGAATTCTTTTTTTCTGGATAGGTATTGGTAAAATCATCATAATGAATGCTCTCCAGGAAGTGTACGACTTCTCTATTTGATTTTTCTACAGAGAGATACAAGTAGTAGCCTTGAATGACGACAGCCACAAATACCAGGAACTTTGTAAAGAAATAGGTATCAGAATTGTACAAATTGGTAAACAAAAACATTGTTGCCAATAGGACAATTACACGGGCTACAAGTTGAAATTTGAAGGTTTTATAGATCATGTTTCTCCAATCTTCGGTATAGCGAGGCTCTTGTAAGCCCTAGTTCCTTGGCAGCTTTGGAGATGTTTCCCTCGTGTTTATTAATCATTTTTTGAATCGCAGCTCTTTCCATGTCGTCCAAATTGTAAGTATCAGGCTCAAGTGATACGGAACTTTCTGGTTTTTGTGACAAAAAGAAAAAGTCATCAGGCATCAGTTGACTGTTGTCACTCATGATGATTGCACGCTCTATGGCGTGCTGGAGCTCACGAATGTTTCCAGGCCATGGGTATTTCTGAAGTTTGGCTACCGTAGACTGTGCCACCTCGCTAATATTTTTCCTATACTTTCCAGCATATTGTTTGGTGAAGTGGTTCGCCAGCTTCTCCATGTCTTCCATTCTTTCACGGAGAGGGGGTAGGTTTATTTCAACTGTATTGATCCTGTAAAGCAGATCTTGACGGAATGAATTGTCATTCACCATCTCATATACTGGCATATTTGTTGCGCAGATCAACCTAATATCCACCTCAATTTCCTGGTTGCTACCGATCCTTGTTACTTTTCTATTCTGAAGAGCTGTAAGCAACTTGGATTGTAAGGGCTGACTAAGATTACCGATCTCATCTAGAAACAAGGTTCCGCCAGTTGCAACCTCGAATCTTCCTGCTCGATCTTCTTTTGCATCGGTAAATGATCCTTTTTTGTGACCAAACAGTTCGCTCTCAAATAGTGATTCTGTAATTGCTCCCATATCCACTCCTATGAAAGGCATGTCTTTCCTTAGTGATTTTTGGTGAATGGCCCTTGCAATCAATTCTTTTCCTGTGCCATTTTCTCCGAGTATTAACACATTTGCCTCCGTTGCAGCGACTTTATCTATTAGTTTGAATACTTTTTTGATCGCATCACTACTTCCAATGATATCCTTAAAGGCCAGGTTGCTATCTTCTTGAAGCGCTTTACTTGTTTGCTTCAACTGCGTCACTTGCTTGCGACTTTTCTTCAATTTTGACGCACTGGACAATGTGGCAAGAAGCTTTTCGTTTTGCCATGGCTTCAGAACAAAATCTGTTGCGCCAGCTTTTAGAGCTCGCACTGCCATTTCGACATCTCCAAATGCAGTAATCAGTATCACAACCGAATCAGGGTCTTTATCAAGAATCTGTTCCAGCCAATAAAATCCTTCTTTTCCACTTGTTGTATCCTGACTGAAATTCATGTCAAGAAGTATTACATCGAAGCTATCATTGTTTAGTAGAAATGGAATTTTCCTAGGGTCCTTTTCAATCACTACTTCCTTGATGTGTTTCTTCAGTAGCATCTTGGCTGCTAAGAGCACATCTTCATCATCGTCTATTATGAGAATTTTGTCAATTGTTTCTTCCACGGGTTATCATGTTTGGTATTGTGTAAAATGCCACAACTATGCCAACAGAATAAAAGAGCGATTCTGAGGCCTAGAGGTTGCTTAAAGATATACGAATGTTCGTAAACGAACACTTTTTTCGTGTTTCATTGATCATTTGCGGACATTTAAAATGAATGCCCCATCCTCAATCAGGGAATGAATTGATATCCCTGAAGCTTTTGCTTGTAGCTTCATTTTGTCACTGTAGTAGCGGGTGTTTTTGTTCCCAATAAGTAGATGTTCGAAGTGAAAATGATCTTTTAGCCAGTCTAAATTTTTGACAGACCCATTTTCTAAAATGAGAATATCCGTTCGGATCAAGGAGTCAAACTGTAGTTTGAATGTGACCGAATCAATGTACAGAATCCTATTCTTTTCTAGAACTCCATATGTGAATGGTGATGCGACCAAAAATTGATCAGAGTCTCTAAAGGTTTGAATGGACTTGGCAATTGGAGAAAGTCCTGAAGCAAGACGATTTGGATCTATTTGATAGGAAAGCAACTCAATGTTATTTATACTTTCTTCCACATAAAGATCCGCATGATGACCGACAACATGGTCGATGGCTTTCATTCCCTTTATTTCATAAAAAATGATTTTTTTGGTGGTGGATTGATCGCCAATTGAAAGAAATTGGATACATAAAAGTGAGAGAAAAAGCGTGACTCCAATTAACAATGTTTTAAAGGAGCGATGATGAAGCCCCCATAGTAAGAAAATAACAATCGCATAAGTCATGATCAAGCCGATCAAATCAAGATAGATCCATTCGATTAAGCTATTGGGGAAAGATTCCACTAGTGAGACAGATTCATTGACTACCCAAATGATTTTTGAAAGAAGGAATCCAAGAAGATGACTAACCTCAACTACTATTGGATCTAGCAAAAGCATTCCGATTCCACCTACGAGCATTATGGTTGCAGTCGGAATAACAATAAGGTTGGAGGCCAAGAAGTAAGTCGGGAATTGATGGAAGTAATAGGCGGTTAATGGGAAGGTAGCCAATTGTGCTGCAATCGAAACACAGGTGATTGCCCATGCTTTATCAAGTAACAACGAATAGAATTCCAGCAGTCGGTAGATCTTGGGTTGCAAATAAACAATTCCTAATACGGCTGAAAAGGACAACTGAAATCCAACAGAATAGATAAGATATGGATCAAACATCAAAAGAAGGAATGCTGCAAGGCCCAGGGAATTGTAGACATTTCCTTTTGTGGACTTTATCTCGCCCCATGCAACAATTGAAAACATTGTTGCCGCCCGAAGTACTGACGGAGATAAACCAGTGACAAGAGCGTACGACCAGATGGCCAGAATTGAAATCATTGAGAACATTTGTCTGCCGAGTTTGGTCTTTTTTAATCTCCCTAAAAGAAACTGAAGAAACAGGTATACAATGCCAACGTGCAATCCCGAAACTGCCAGGACATGCATGGCGCCAGCTGCTGAATAGGACTTTTTTACTTCATTGTCCAGATGGTCTTTAATTCCAAGCAATAGTGCTTTTGCTATCCCATTTTCCCTGGGTTCAACAATATGTTTGTCAATGATTTGAGCTGCTTTTGTTTGTGCCTTGAAGGCAAATTGAAAAATTGGATTTGATGGATCAGCTCCGACAAGTCGAATATCATCGACTTGGACAAATGCATGTCCGTATATATTTCGAAGGCTTGAGTATTTTTTGAAATCAAATTCATAGGGGTTTCCTGGACCAGTGACCTCATAGAACTTACCAGCGATTAGTAGGTGGTCGCCATACACATAGCGCGCTTGATTGGCAGTATCCTTTTTGACATAGAGTTGAATGATGCCTTCAATGTTTTTGATTGAGTCGTCAGTTGTAATATGTCTCAGTTCAAAATCATACCTAATGTGATTGGTTCTTTCGGTTGGTGTACTGATAATCGTTCCGGAAAATCCTTCATGATTGTTGATAAGTCTACTGTAATGGTTTTTTGGTAAGTCATAATAGTTCACTCGAACCAATTCTCCCCCAAGTAAGAAAAACATGGACAGGAACACTATTCCATTGACAACCCTTAGTTGATAGAATCCAATTTTATTGGAAAGTAGGAGAGTTATCGGCGATAGAATCAGAAGAGTCCCAACACTAGGGATGAAGTAGTTCCATATTTCCGGAGACAAGTCAAAACACAAGATTCCGGAAATGAGAACTATGGATAATCTGACAAATGGGTACGAATTCCAGAAATACATTTGCTCATTGTTTCAGAGCGCTCTGGAATTGGTGGAAATGTGAAATTACTGTTTACCAGAAATTATTAAGTCAATAATTGGGCCTACATAGAATCAACAGTGTGTCCATAAAATAGTGGAGGCACTATTTTTTCGAGTCATGTTTCTTATAGGCTTGAATGATGGACTTCACTAGCTTGTGTCTGACCACATCCCGATCATCCAGCTCAACAAAGCCAATGCCCTTGGTGTCTTTTAACACTTTAACAGCTTCGATCAATCCGGATGTTTGATTTTTTGGAAGGTCTACTTGTGAACGGTCACCAGTCACAATCACTTTCGAATCTGGTCCCATTCTGGTTAGGAACATTTTGATCTGCATAGGGGTGGTGTTTTGAGCTTCATCGAGCAAAACATATGCATGGTTTAATGTTCGCCCTCTCATATAAGCTAAGGGAGCGATTTCGATGACTCCATTTTCATTGTAGTACTTCAACTTTTCTGCGGGGATCATGTCATGCAAAGCATCGTAAATCGGCCTCAAGTATGGATCGATCTTCTCCTTTAGATCTCCTGGAAGAAAGCCAAGGTTTTCACCAGCCTCAACAGCTGGTCGTGTGATAATGATCTTACGAACTTCTTTGTTTTTTAGTGCCCTTACCGCTAGTGCTACAGAAACATACGTTTTACCAGTTCCTGCTGGACCGATTGCAAAAACCAGATCATTCTTCTCAACTGCTTTCACCAATTTTTTTTGGTTGGTGGTTTTTGGTGAAATTTTTATGCCTTTGGTTCCATGAACCAACACTTGTGTTTTCCCAAGCTCCTCCTTTACTTTTTCTTCATTGGTCACAAAATCTTTCACATTCTCATCTGTCACTTTTCCATACTCATGGTAGTGGTTGAGCAATGAACTAAGTATCTCGTTAATCTTTAGTATCTGCGGAGCTGTTCCTTTGATTCGTATCTCATTTCCACGACTTACAATTTTGCTGTCGGGAAAGGCATCTGATAATGCTTTGATATTTTGGTTTTCAATCCCAAGGAAGTCCACAAGGGACACATTTTCAAGAGTAATTATTTTTTCAAGCAATAGATATTCTCTTTTTAAAAGCTACGCAGTTAAATATATAGTTTTGCGAAAACAAATCTAAGATTTTATCCCTCAAATGGCCGTCATCACCTTTATGTCTGATTTTGGCACGGATGACCACTACGTGGCAACCGTAAAGGGGAAAATCCTTTCTGAAAGCCCCAATCAGCAGATTGTTGATATTTCGCATGCTATAAAGCCTTACGACATTTCACATGCAGCAGTTGTATTGAAATCGGTTTATAAGGAATTTCCGGAAGGAACTATACACCTGGTATCAGTGGATTCAGTTCGTGAGAAATCAAATGGTGTGGCGGTATTACTAGACGGTCATTTTTTCGTCGGGTTTAATTGCGGGCTGTTCAGCATGCTTACAGAAAAGGAGCCGTCAGAAATAGTAGAAATTGATGTGTCAGGAAATACCTTCCCTGCGAAAGACATTCTTGCTGAAGTGGCTCTGGCGCTTTCCAATGGTGATCAGTTAAAAAAACTTGGAAGTCCCATCGATCAATTAGTAAAACTTTTTGCCCGGCAATTGAAAGTGACAAAAAAAGAGATTGTGGGGAATGTTGTGAATGTTGATCGTTTTGGGAACCTTATTACCAATATTACAAAGACAGAGTTTAATAAGATCCTTGAGATCAATGGTAATGGCACCAGGTATGTTATTCGGTTTGGAAGAGAGTCCTTTAATCAGACCAACACTTTTTTTTCGGATGTCGAATCGGGAGATTGCTATGTGTTATTCAATTCCTTTGGTGTATTACAAATAGGCTTGAACAAAGGGAATGCTTCTCAACTTTTAGGCCTTGGAATTGACGCGCCTGTTCATATCGAATTTACAAACTGAGTTTACCACATGCTGAAAAGAATTGTTCGAATGGAATTTGACCCTGATAAGGTGGAGGATTTCCTAGCTCTTTTTGAAGAAGTGAAAGATAAGATTGCCACCCAACAGGGATGCACTCATGTTGAGCTATGTGAAGATGCCATTCAGGATAATGTTTACTTCACATTCAGTATTTGGGATAGAGAAGAAGATCTGGAGAATTATAGAAAATCAGACCTCTTTAAAAAAACATGGGCCCGAACAAAGGTATTGTTTTGCGCCAGGCCTCAAGCTTTTTCGCTGATGGAAAGAGTTTCCTAATCGCGAATCCGAATACTTTTTCAATTGAAGAGTAAATTCGAAACGTGATCAATTTCCTCAAAATATTCAGTCTGGTGATCATTATCATGATCAGTCGATTCGTAATGATGATTGATTACAACGAAATGGTATATGTGCCATATGGGTACAGACTTTTCAATTCGAATTGGCTTGTGAACGATTGGTCCTTGTCTTCGGGTGTTGCATATCTATCCACTTTTGGGTATCCTACCGGGTTTTTTGTTCATTATTTTGGATTCATCCCAACTATTTTTATAGGTCGAATAATTTCCTATTTCTTATTTGCATTTGCCTATCAGAAACTACTAAAGGCAGTCAAATTAAAGTTTGCTTTGGGTGCCATTAGCTTGATGGTTTACTTGACGTTTTTTCCTAATGGTATGAATGTCGGCGAATGGATGATTGGAGGATTCGAATCAAAAGTCTTTGCTTATTCTTTCATATTGCTAGCTATATCGGCCGCAATTAGAAACAATATTGGACTCTCTCTCCTTTATTCTGGAATTTCCTTGTCATTTCATCCACTTATTGGAAGTTATCACTGCATTTGTCTTGCATCAATCCTTGTTTATCAGGTGGTTTGTCAGGAAGTAAGTGTAAAGCAAATAATAAGAAAAAGTCATCTCTTACTAGTAGGTGGCTTCTTGGGATTTTTTGCTATTCTATCATATCTGTTGAATCAGGGAGGTGCTGAATTGAATTCGCTTGCATGGGAGATTTTAGTTAAAGTGAGAAATCCATTTCATAATCTTCCTAAACTATACCCTCAGGCCTTACTGTTTCCATTGGTATTTACCATGTTCAATATCGCTTCTCTATTTCTGTTTAAAAAGAAGGAAATACAAAGCTTGACGTTTTACATACTTTCGGCTACATCAATTTCCTTTCTTGGAATTCTTATCTTCTTGATTGGCGACCAATCGCTTTTAAGGTATTATCTCTTCAGGCTTAATGATGCTGTCCAGCCATTTCTTACCCTCACCATAATTTTTGTCATTCTACAGAATCGTCTGGCTGACTTTTCTACAATGTTTATCAACAAGGAAATTGCTAAAAAAAGACTTTTGATCGGAATTCTCCTGGGCTTGTTTTTATTCTACTCCGTGAAACATAGATCTCAAATCAGCGAGTTTTCGAAGTGGAGTTCGTATAACAAAGATGAAATCAAGAGGAGGGGATCGGAAGATCTGGATATGATGGAATGGATCAAAGAGAATACTTCAACGAATGCTGTGTTTATTGTGCCCATTGAAATGGAAGATTTCTATGTCACCGCTGAACGGGCTCTATTTGTTTCCTGGAAATACACACCTTTAAAGAGCACTGATATCATACAATGGTATGACCGTATGGTGTTTATCAACAATGGTCAAGAACTGCTTTCCAAGGTAGATGCTAAAAGGGAAGTTGAAAGGAATTATGGCAAGTTATCTGAAGAGGATTTTCGGAAAATCAAAAAAGAGTATCCGGACGTTACACACTTCATTTTCTCACAAGAGAGTCCGTTGAACTTCCCAGAGATTCATCGGACCAATCAATTTGTTTTATACAAGCTTTAGAGATTATTAGAAAATCCTAATACTATATGCTTGATCAACTAAAATCAGAATTGAACTAAAAATCATTACTAAAAGAGCTGTCCAGAAGATGAAGCTTTTGCTCAAAGCCCATTTTCGCGCAATAATAAGTACCAAAAGAAATAGGAGGCTTGTGACTAACACTGGAATTGTGAAAGTGCCCACTCCCAGATCAGAACTAATCCTTCCTTCATCATTCAGGTTTATGAAGTTCATTCCTGAAGCAAGCAATCGCATATAAAAGGGGACAAATAGAATGGGGAATAATTTATACACGGGTCTACGTACTACTAAAAAGAAGCAGACGATGGCTTGTGCGATTGTTACAATGGGGCCCGCAGCACTTATCAAGTGCTGATGCCATTGTTGATTGTAATTCCCTTGTATAGGGAAAGCACTATTCAAGGTAAAACCCATTTCATAGCCAAGTAGCACTCCCATGAACCAGTGAGAAAACTCATGCAACAGCCAGGTTAACAGTACCGCCACGAGTGTTATAAATATGTATTGAATTGATATTTGAGTTTTCATTCCTTGTTATTTTAAAAATTAATCCCCTGCTCGACCAAAAGCAGGGGAAACCAAAACCTAAATGACTTTTAGAGTCATTTAAAAGAATGGGAGCCAGGATTACTGGTCGCCCATCGACCAAAATTGATCCTTCTTACATTGAGTTGACTAATCTTTCTTAACAGAGCTTAGTCCGCTACTACTAGATGAAACGATCGGGTTACCACGATATCTAATTGTACTTGCCCCGGTGGCATTTGCCTCCAGGTCATTGTTTGCGTTAATTTTTGCCGTTGATGCACCCACTGCTTTAACATCCACGTCATCCACATCAAAATTGAAAGCACTGAGATTGGATGCTCCAATCACATCTGCTTCTAAATTCTCAGAATTTCCTACCAAGGTTAGTTCAGATGCACCTGTCAAATCCACGTAAGTATATTCTGTTGAAATATCAGCGAATACTTCAGAAGCGCCTTCTATTCGAAAACTGATTTCATCGTTATCGAATCCGGTTACATCCCCTTCACACGCCCCTCGTACAGTCAGATGATCCAATTCCGGCATGGTGATGAAAACCTTAACTCTTCTTTTCCAATTTTTATCTTTCCACCATTTCCAATTCGTCCGATATTCTATTTCGAGTTGATCACCTCTTTGCTCAACGGACACTTTTCTAAGGTCATCTTCATCACCTTCCAGATCAACAGAATATGCATCGCCTTTTCTGATTTCAAAATCAAAGAGCGAGACCAATCTTACTTCATCAAAATTTGAGAATCGATATGATTCGGATTCATACCCGCTTCCTCTACTTCTGAACCTGTAGGAAGTGTTTCCACCTCTTTTTTCTCTACATGTTAAGCACTGGATTCCATCTCTATCGAAAACCCAATCGTTTCCTTCCATTTGATAAGACCGATATCCGTTTAAGTGCAATGTGTTAACGAGAATCTCTTCAAGATCTTCGTCCATTCTAAAGACTTTTCCATATGGGATGTAGAAGGTTGCATTTACATTCTGGAATCTAAATTTCGTTCCTTCCTCAAAGGTCAAGTCTGAATCAAAGAGAATATCATTGCCATCTTGGGTTACTTCATACGTAATAGCCCGCGCATTTTCCCTGGCTTCAGCACGGGTTGCTCCTCTAGATTCAATCCTTAAGTCTAGCACGTAGGTACTGTCTTCATGACCTCTCAATCGCAAATCAATGGCTTGATATCTATAGTCATAATCTAAATCATACAGCAGATCATTCAACCTCAAGGTAGGTGTATCCTCACTTACCTGATAAACCCGTTCTTCTTTATAGTCACCTTCTGCGGTAAATTCTCTTACCATCATTGGAACAGAAAAGGCCATGCCGATCATACCAAGTATCCATAGTGCAAACAAAGTCCAACCAACAAAGGCTTTTGTAACGGCTCTTCTCATGATGATTGTAAGTCCCAGAAGTGCTATTCCTAAGGAAGGAACCATCGCAACGATGTAAGCAGAAACGACTGAGATGGTGCTGAAAGAGTTAGCCACGTATTGAACCGGAAACTCTCCGAAGTGGACCATTCCTTCCATCGCTCCACCAACTCCAAGCAAAACAGCTAATGTGATGGAAAAGGAAATCATACAAACAAATCCCAGGAATACGAAGAAGATACCAACAACCACTCTTAACGCTTCAACAAAGAACTTCAATAGCGGTCCAAGAACTTCTCCTAGTGCTTTGAAAATGATTGCGATCAACCTGAATGGGAAAAGCAGAATTTTCACAAACACGTTTTCTTCTTCTCCTTCTACATTTAGACTCTTCTTGACATTTTCTTCAATGTTAGAAATGGTGACGGGTTCACCTTGCATTTGCATTTTCTCTGTGATCGACCTGGCCTCAGGTGTAATGATCCACAGGATTATGTAAACAATTAGACCAGCTCCACCCAGGAAGATTGATATCACGAAAAGTATCCGAACAAGAACTACATCAATCCCAAAATACGATGCGATACCGCTACTAATTCCACCCAATACACGATCCTCGGTATCCCGATAGAGCTTTTTAACTGTCTTATCATCTTCTAACTTGCTACTTGCAGGTACTGCAATCCAAAGAATAATATAGGTGAGCAATACAAAGCCACCAAGGAACCATAATATCAGGGTAGCAATAATTATCAGACGTACCCAGATTGGATCAATCCCAAAATAATGCGCTAACCCGGAGGCAACACCACCCAGTACTCTTCTTTTCGAATCCCTGTAAAACTTGCGCTCTTGTGTTTGTCCATCAGCTGGCCCTTCTGTTTTTTCAGATTCCTCTTCACTTTTTTCTTCAGTTTCAGTCTTAGGTTCTTCTACAGGTTCCGTTTCGATTTCTGCATCGAAATCCTTAGTAGTACCCATAATGCTGACAAGATCATTTACGTCCTCCTGGTTAATTACTTGCTTACCATCATCAAGTCTTGCCAGGAATATTTCTGCAATTCTGCCTTCAATGTCTTCAATGATCTCTTTGCTGTCCTCGAAAGAAGAAAAATATTTATTGACAGAATCAAGGTAGTTTTTCAGCTTTTCGTAACCATCCTCCTCGATATGGAAAATGATACCACCAATGTTTATACTTATATTCTTCTTCATGATTTCTTACTTGCTTTTTTTCTGTTGGCAATGATTTTTTTGGTGGATGAAACCAATTCATCCCATGTTTGATCCAGTCCGCCTAAGAATTTAGCCCCATCTTCTGTAAGCGTATAATATTTTCTTGGAGGTCCGGAACTGGATTCCACCCATTTGTAATCTACAAGTCCTGATTTTCGGAGACGAGTCAATAATGGATAGAGTGTTCCCTCTACCACCATGATTTTTGCTGAGGTCAATTCTTCCAACATATCGGAAGCATAAACCTCGCCCCGGGCAATTATATGCATAATGCAAAACTCCAGGATCCCCTTTCTCATTTGCACTTGTGTGTTTTCTATATTCATCTCAAAAAACCTTTACCTTTATTGACTATCATCATCATTGCAACGTCAGTCACTTTTGGTTGTGTATACGTAAAGGTACTTGGCATGGCCAAGTACTTAGTAAAAAAATGTACAATCAAGTAAATATTCTTTATATAGTCATATCATTAATTGGATTAGTTATATAAATACTATTTAACAAACTTTGTCGTAGAATTGATATACTTCATAGAATGGGGTGCTAAATCGTTGTATTGTGGTGCTAACTTGCTCTCGGTTTTTTGGTTGAAATGAGGCTAATATTTATTGTAATTTTTGTTTCCTTAATCTGCTTTGCCAGAGCACAAGAAGATTCATCAAGTGGTGACTCCACGCCAAAGTATAGTAATGAGTTCTTGAATATTGGAGTGAATGCCAGATCATTTGGTATGGGCTTCACGGCTGTCTCTTTTGTTGATGATGTTACTGCCGGTTTTTGGAATCCTGCCGGCCTCAACAAAATGGAAGCTGATCATCAGTTGTCCCTTATGCACTCATCTTATTTTGGAGGGTTGGCCAATTATGATTATGCAGCAATAGCTACTTCTCTGGACGAGCAAAGCAAAATCGCCTTATCAATCATTCGATTTTCGGTTGATAAAATTCCGGATACCCGCTTCCTGATTGATGCTAATGGTGCTATTCGCTATGAGAATATTGAATTTTTCGCTTCTGCGGATTACGGATTCTTGTTGTCCTATGCCAGAAAATTAGATGTATTAGGAGGTATTGATGCAGGTGGAAATCTAAAAATCATTCATCGGACAGTTGGACCTTTTTCAAAGGCCTGGGGATTTGGCTTTGATTTTGGATTGCAGAGAAGTTTCAACAAGTGGAACCTTGGTCTTGTTGCAAGAGATGCCCTTGGAACCTTTAATGCATGGTCGCATAATACCAATGAAGTGGAAGAAGTTTATGCGTTGACAGGCAATGATATTCCAATTAATTCACTTGAAGTGACATTACCTCGACTAGTAGTTGGGGCATCAAGGCAGTTTCAAATCACAGAAAACTTTGGTCTCTTACCCTCAGTCGACCTTGACTTAACCTTCGATGGAAAAAGAAATACATTGGTTCGAACCAATTTGCTTTCAGTTGATCCGAAGTTGGGCATGGAATTGGATTTCAAACAAATGGCCTTTTTGCGCCTGGGAATAAACCAATTTCAACAGGTGAAAGATTTTGACGGATCTAAATCATGGACATCTCAACCCAATTTTGGGCTAGGAGTGAAAATAAAACAATTAACTGTTGACTATGCTTTAACAGATGTAGGAGATCTTGCTCCAGGATTGTTTTCCCATGTTTTCTCAATAAAAGTTGATTTCAATGAGGAGAATGAATAGAATCATAGGCATCTTCCTCGTTTTTCTGACGTTCTCTGCTGAGGCGCAGTTTGGAATTGAATGGATTGATTTCAATCAATCCTATTATAAAATCATCTTCTACTATCCTGAT
>JANQST010000233.1 GCA_028279155.1 Cyclobacteriaceae bacterium | reverse complement strand
CATGGAGCAATTGGGAAATGCTAAATCCGCACTAGGCAGGCTCCATGGCCGATCAGTGGCAATTCCAAACCAGGGAATTCTAATCAATTCCATCAGTTTACAAGAGGCGAAAGCATCCAGTGAGATCGAAAATATATTTACGACAGACGATGAATTGTACCAGGCATATAGTGAAAAAGGAGAGGATGAATCTGTGAAAGGAGCTCCCAAAGAAGTGTTACGCTATCGAGAAGCGCTTTGGGAAGGACACCAACACCTTAAAACAAATGGTCATTTTAACAAAGATTACTTCATCCGATTGTATCAAACGATCAAGCAAACTAACGATGGAATAAGACCACCAAGTGCACTCATATATATCAAACAAGGAGGTACCGGACCTAATGCTGGAACGGCGATATACACGCCACCGAGAGAGAAAGGAATTGTGGAAGAGAAATTGATTAACCTGGCAGATTTTGTCAACGATGATGAGCAATTTCCGATTGATCCACTGATTAAGATGGCTATCGCCCATTATCAATTTGAAGTCATCCACCCTTTTCGAGATGGTAACGGTAGGGCTGGCAGAATTTTTAATATTAACATCCTTACACAAAAAGGATTGTTGGATTTGCCGATCCTTTTCCTAAGTCGATATATCATTGATAATAAAAGTGACTACTATTCTTTGTTGGCGGGAGTTACTCAAAGGGCAAGGTGGGAGCAATGGATATTGTTTATGCTAAAGGCTATCGAAGTAACGGCCAATCTCACATTCAATAAGATCAATGATATTCTGGCTGCTGAGGCAGCTATGTTGCAAACAATCGTATCGGAAACAAAGATTAGAAAGCCTGAGAACCTGATGCAGATGATCTTCACACAACCGCTCACCAAAGTGAGTCACCTTACAGATGCGAATCTTTATGCGGAAGCCACAGCTAGAAATTACCTGAATGAATTATGTGATTTGGGAATCCTTGATAAAAAAACTATATCAGGACATCACTATTACCTGAATATGGAATTATATAGGATTCTTTCTGAATGACTAGTTAGCGTTTTGCTCAAAAAGCTCTTCTAGTTCGCTTTCTGAAAATTCAGGAAAATATTGCTTGACTGCAGGAACCGCTCGATCCTTTGGACCCAGGGATTTGATTTGAGATTTTATCAATGCTCTTTCAAGTTCTTTCCTCTTGGCTGGACCAATACGATCATTGAGAATAAACAATGCTTCCCCTGACCATTTTGCCACTTGCAAAAGTGTAGAAGCTCGACTGTCTGAGAATCGAATGAACATTTTGAAATTGTCCAAATTGTCTAATCTCCTCTCTATCGATTGAGTACTGCTTAACCTGTCATCTACTGACTGGTATTTGAGAGAGGTCTGCATGATCAGTTGCTCAGCATGTTCAAGTTTTTTTATTTCTACATATAGTTTTTGAAGTTTATTGTAGAGCTGAAAATCTACAATTTCATTGTCTTCAATGCTCATGGCATACTCAATGATTTGATAGGTGTATTGTGGCTCGATGAAAATCCAATTTGAAAAGTCTATGTAGCTATCGTTTTTATAGACCTCTGTCCATTCACTGACCTTGCCGGAAGTATAAGATGATCTACCAGGGAGGAATATCCGGAAATTCTCTAATTCATATTTCAGTGCCGAATAGATACGTTCTTTTTCTTTTTCTACCCGTTGATCCTGGGCATAGCTTTGAATGAGGAATGCTGTATAGACACCAATTATCACTACCAGTAGGTCGATGAGCACCCAGGTGAGTTTGTTCGAACTGGCTATTAGTTTTCTAAGGAACATAGGCATGGGTTAGATCGATCGTAAAAATATAAATTTATGACATGGAGAACCTTATCATCATCCATGGGGCAATTGGTGCCTCAGATCAAATGGTCCCGTTGGGTAATTTGTTGAAGGATCATTTTATCATTAACAATTTAGAATTTTCAGGTCATGGCAAGAGGTCAACTCTTGAAATGGATTTTAGTATGGAGCTTTTCATGAATGACTTAAAAAACATACTGGATGAGTTAGGACAAGCGCACATATTTGGGTATAGCATGGGTGGCTTTGTAGCATTACTAAGCTCTGCTTCAGGTGAAACCAGAATTTCTTCGATAACTACCCTTGGAACCAAGCTGAAGTGGAATGATGAAATTGCATTGAAGGAATGCCGGATGTTAGATCCTCATAAAATTGAAGACAAAGTCCCGGCTTTTGCGAAAATTCTTGCTGACAGACATGGACCCAAAAGATGGAATCAGGTTATGGATAAAACGAGGAATCTTCTAACAATCCTTGGACAATCTCAACCGGTGAATGAGAAATCAATGAAAGATGTACATTGTCCCGTTTTTTTGATCTTGGGTGATCACGACGAAATGGTCACGCTTGAGGAAACAAACGAAGTAGAAGAATGGATACCCAATAGTCAATTTTCAATTCTGGAAAATTCAGGTCACCCAATTGAAAAGGTTGCTCTTCCAGAACTTGCTAACAAGATCAAAAAATTCGTCAAGGCGCTGGTCTAATTTAATTAGTCATAATCCCTGATTTCCAGTCCCCAATCCAATATTATCAATTGATAAATAGATTCGAAATACCTATCTTATGATAGTTAACTCACCAAAATTCCATGAAGGTTTTCTTAGGACTATTATTTGTTTTATTTACTTCTCAAGTTCATTGTCAACTTCAGGAGCAGCAAAAAATTCAATACCTCAACGAGCGAGCTCATTTTAATCTTGCAAGAGACAGAGATAGTGTTTGTTATTATTCAAGGCAAGCGTTTGAATTAAACAAGGGACGGTTTCCGATAGAAGAAGCCAAAACCTTTGTCGTGCTTGGTATGTGTCAAAAGTATGAAGGAAAGCTAGATTCAGCATATGTGCTATTTGACCTTGCCAAGGATTTGTTCCAGGAAAATGGAATGACAAATGACCTTGGGACCTCCTATTGGTATTTAGGTAAAGTATGGTTCGACCTTCAACAATTTGAAAAAGCTGCTCCTTTCTATACCAGAGCTATTGAGGCCTTTGAATCAACCTCTAATCATGAATCGCAATTCAAAGTGATCAATGGGTTGGCAGTAATGAATTTCATGCAAGGAAAGTATGTGGAAGGACTGGACTATTTACATCAGGCATTGGCAATTGTAGAAAGGCAGAACTTGTATCACAATCACTTTAGGTTGTACAACAATTTGGGAAGTGTCTATTCACACTTGAAAGAACATGATCGAGCATTGGAGTTCAACGAGTTAGCTATGAGTATTACCGATACCTCTTCAAATAAAGGATTGCTCGTTCAAGCCTTAGGTAACAGGGCTGAGATTTACAGAAGACTTGGTGTTCTTGATAGTGCAATTCATTACTATGATCAGTCTGTCAAAATTGGGGAGAAATTTGCTTATGATACCAGAGAACTACTTGCTCTAAAAAGCAACTTACATTATTCCAAAGGAGAGACGAAGGATGCCTTGTCAGATTTGCGAATGGCGGTGGCTGGTGCAGATAACAGTGATCGAGTAGAAAAATATTTACTTCGTCTTGGCAACTTCTATTTTGGGCTGAATAGGCTGGATAGCGCTTTGTTTTTTGCAAAAAAAGCGTTGGATGTTTCCTTAAGAAACGATGTGAATATAGTAGCCTACAGATCCGCTAAATTATTATCTGAGGTTTATCTACGACAGGAGAACTATAAATTGGCTCATGACTATTTAAATCAATACAGCGTGTACAGGGACTCTGTTTTCAATACAGAGACAGAAAGCAAGCTTTCAGATTTTAGAGTGCAGATTGAAACACTTGACAAAACGAATGAAATAGAGTTGTTAAAAGCAAGAGCTGATCTTGATGAATTAGCAAGAATCTCAATCATCAGACAGAGTGTAGCTGTTGTACTCATCTTGACTTTGGTAATTGTAATGATCCTTCTTTGGAATAGAAATCGGCAAAAAAAGCAAAAAATTAGCTACATGAAACTACAAGGCGAAATGGAGATGAACGACCTTGAACTCCAGAAACAAACCTTATATATGATTAATGTAAACAATCAAATGAAGGAGGTAGAGGACGGGTTAAGATCAATGAATGCAAAGAATGATATAACTACCAATGATATTCGAAAAATCATTAGTGGAATTATGGTCAACAGATCAATGGATAAGGAGTGGGATAAATTCGAAAACTACTTTTCTAAAGCTCACAAAAAATTTAAAGAAAATCTGCAAGCTAAACATGGCAATTTGACCCAGCAAGACAGGAGATTAACAACCTTGATCAAGATGGATCTCAGCAACAGAGAAATAGCAAGCATTTTAGATATTGAGCAGAGAAGTGTGATAATTAAGCGGTATCGCTTGAAAAAGAAACTCAACCTGGAAAAGGATGGAGATCTTGAAGCATACATTCAGACACTCTGATATTTTTTACTTCTTGAAATTCTTGATAAAAGTTTTAGTAAAATCCGATGTGACCAAGTTTCCACTTATTTGAGCCCGTTCCGCTAATAGCAGATCCCAATCTTCTGTTCCTTCCCAGAATATTTGTTTAAGGTTAGCCATTGCTTCTGGATTAGATGTTGCCAATTTTTTCGCTAGTTCATCAACGGCTTGATCCATGGTTTCAACATCATCAAATACTTGTGCATACAATCCTTTTTGACGGGCCCATTCTGCATCGTGGAACTCCGTTGCATTGATTGCCATCTGAGACATGGCTGATACACCCACTTTTCTCTGGACAGCCGGCCCAACAACAAACGGTCCGATTCCAACCGCTAGTTCACTGAGCTTTATTGCCGCATATTTTGTCGCGAAACAATAATCTGTGGCAGATGCCAGTCCAATTCCACCACCAACCGCTTTACCCTGAACTCTACCGATGATGAGCTGAGGAATTTTGCGCATGGCATTGATCACATTCGCAAACCCCATAAAGAATTCTTTTCCTGTGTGAGTGTCCTCAATAGCAATTAATTCATCAAAACTTGCACCAGCACAAAAGGTCCTATCACCACCGCTTTTCAAGATGATAACTTTGATACTTGGATCTTTTCCTGCATCCTCAACTGTTTTTGCAAGCTGAGATAAAATTTCTCCAGGAAGTGAATTACTTTGTTCGGTAAAAAACTCAATAGTCCCAATACCGTCTTTACTATTTAGGTTTACGTAGTTCATCGGTTCAAAAATAGCTTGTGGCATGAACTTAACAATGAATTCTAAAATGAGAAATTACTTTATAACAGGCTTTTTATCTCTTTCATTTTTTTGGTCATTTATTACGACCGCTCAGTTTGTAACGATTGACCATACCAAGTACTTTACATCTGCTGAAATTGCTTCTGCGAACACAGCCATCAATGAAAATTATTTAACCGAAGAAGAAAAGAATATCTACCTATTCACCAATCTTGTTCGATTGTATCCAAGAAAATTTTATGAGTTTTATAGGGCTTATGTAATCGCTGATGGTGAAGAAGCTAAACTACGATCCAATCGATATTTTACTTCATTGACAAGGGAATTAAAGTCCAGAAAACCGGTTGGAGCCCTGCTACCAGAAAGAGAAATGTTCGAATTGGCTGCCTGTTGGGCCGTGGAATCCGGAGAACTCGGGCTGCTTGGTCATGACAGAGTTGATTGTCCAAGAGGATATTCAGGTGAAAATTGCGGATATGGGTACAATCCGACTGGCCTCTATTTTGTAATGCTTTTGTTGATTGATGAAGGGGTTGAGGGTGTTGGACACAGAAAGAACATTTTGTATGAAGAGTTCAAAGGCTTGGGAGCAGCAATCCGGGATCACAAAACCTACAAGTATGATGCAGTTCAAAATTTCTCTTACACCAATGACTTTTTAAAAGAACAGGATCGGATCAGGGAAGAAGAGGAAAAGATAAAATATGAAGAAAGGCTTCAAAAACTTGAGGCAAGAAAAAGAGCCTTTGAAGAGGCCATGAGCAAATGGGGACAAGAAGAATTGAAAGCAGCGGACGTAACCAGATCGTTAACTTATTTGAACGAACTGGAAAAGGATCTTTACCTCTATACGAATCTCATTAAGCTTTACCCAAAAAAATTCAAGGAATTGATTTGGGATCAAGGTCCCTTCTTTGATCAATTGCTACCGGAGTTAGAAAATGGAATACAAAAAGATCCCAACTATCGACGGGTTTCCAATTGGTTATCTACAGCTAAATCCAGTAGTCCCACTGTTCCTGATCAGCGATCAATAGATGTACTTAGATGTGTGATAGATCGATACCTTTCCGGAAAAGAGAATTATAAATCGTGTTTCCAGTTTGCTGGAGCATGGCGATTTGCAACTTTCTATTCAGAATCCAATTTTAATGACGTTATGAACATCTTCCTGAATCCGGATGATTTCAATGATTTGTTTGCCAAGGGAGCGACGATGGCGCTTCATCAGGGAGACCCGAGTATCAAGTTGTTTTTGACTACCAATTGAACCCCCGCTAATTATGTCTATATTTGATATATATAGACATTTTCAATTTTCAATGAACGTAAGTTTCACAGAAAAGCAGGAACAATACATTCGGGATCAGATCGAATCAGGTGATTTTCAGAATGCTAGCGAGGTAGTTAGAGATGCACTTAGACTACATGCAATTATGCGTGAAAGGATCATTAGTGATTTAAAAGTAGAAATTGAAAAGGGCCTTAACTCAGGAATAAGTCAACGAACACCACAACAAATCTTAGCCGATAAAAAGAGAACACGGCTATAAATGAAAATTGTACTTACGAATGATGCTGATCATGATTTGATGGAAATCTATGACTACTCCCTATCAAATTTTGGTGAAAAACAGGCAGATATTTATTTCAACAGATTAATCTCTTATTTCGATAGGCTTGCTATTTATCCTGAGCTTGGTACCAAAAGAGAAGAATTAGCTGCTGGAATCAAGAGTTTGACTTTTCATTCTCATGTGATTTTTTACCAGATTTTAAATGATTCAATTCTAGTCGTCAGAATCCTTCATCATTCGAGGGATTTCCCTAAGCACATTCAAGATTAACTCTGATCTTTCTTTTTAATCATTGTTAGAATTGTAGCAATGGCTACAGTTTCATCCGTCTCATCATACACATCAACCAGGAACTTTACGATACCTTTTGCGATATCATCTTTCTTTTCCTGGTCTACTTTTTCTTTTGCAGTCAATCGTACACCAATGGTCATTCCCGGATAGACGGGTTTAGTGAACCTGCATTCTTCGAGACCATAATTCAATAGAACCGGACCTTTTTTGGCTTGAACAAAAAGGCCAGCGGCTGCTGATAGGATAAAATAACCGTGTGCCACCCTTCGTTCAAAGGTGGTGCCTTCAAGTGAAGTTTCGTCTGTGTGAGCATAAAAATGATCCCAGCTTACATTAGAAAAATTCACTATATCCGATTCAGTGACTGTACGTTTGGCTGTGATAACCGTATCTCCAATTTCGATTTCTTCGAAGTATTTGGAAAACATGTGCTGCCCTGGATCTTTGTACTCACCTCCGTATTGATATTGTTGCGTGATTTCAGTAAGTGTTGTGGGTGAGCCCTGAATAGCAGTTCGTTGCATGTAGTGCATTACACCTCGTTTTCCACCCATTTCTTCTCCTCCTCCCGCACGTCCGGGACCGCCGTGGGTCAACATCGGCATGGGCGACCCATGACCTGTACTTTCTTTGGCACAATTTTCATTTAAAACCAATATTCTGCCATGATGGGATGCAGCACCAACTACATACTCAGTAGCTAGTTTATCATCTGCAGTTGTGATAGACGAGCAAAGAGATCCTTTTCCTTTTTTGGAGATCTCAATCGCTTCATCCATATTTTTATAAGGAAGGATCGTACTTATAGGGCCAAAGGCCTCTATCTCATGGACTTCTTCGGTTTTAAGTGGCTTTTGGTTAAGAAACAGAATAGGTGAAATAAATGCACCTTTATCCCAGTCAGCACCGGTGATATCAACCTTGTCAAGGGTTCCATATACCATTTCTGAAGTTTTGGCCAGGTCGGCAACTCGTTTGGTTACTTCCTCCAATTGCTCTTTTCCAGCTAGCGCACCCATTCTGACACCCTCCACATCTGGATCTCCAATTGTGGTTTGTGCCAATGCTTTTCCAAGTGCTATCTGAACATCTTCTGTTAGCTTTTCTGGGACAATGATCCTTCGTACAGCTGTACATTTTTGTCCACACTTAACGGTTATTTCTTTTCGAACTTCTTTAATAAATAGATCGAACTCTGGAGTGCCCGGAGTAGCGTCCTCTCCTAACACAGCACAGTTTAAAGAGTCAGCTTCAAGGTTGAATGGAACCGAGTTCTCTATGATTTGGGGTAGAGTTTTTAGTTTTTTCCCTGTTTCAAACGATCCGGTGAAGGTCACCACATCTTGTGAGTCTACATGATCAAGGATTCCATTTCCGTACCCTGCTACCAATTGCAAAGATCCTTCTGGTAGAATACCGGAATCAATAATTTCTTTGACCATCACCTCAGTGAGGTAACAGGTCTGCTCCGCAGGTTTAATTATACAAGGAACTCCAGCCAGCCAATTGACTGCTGCTTTTTCTAGCATGCCCCAAATTGGGAAATTGAACGCATTGATATGTATTGCTACACCTTCCTTTGGAACCATAATGTGGTGACCAACAAATGTTCCCCCTTTGCTTAACCCAACAGTTTCGCCATCCACATGGTAAGGTAGGTCTGGGAATTGCCTTCGTAGGCTTGCGTTCGAGAAAATATTTCCAATACCACCTTCAATGTCGATCCAGCTATCGATTCTAGTTGCACCAGTGGCCTTCGAGGAATCATAAAAAATTTCTTTTTTTTCAAGGAGGTGAAAAGCCAGGGCTTTAAGCATAAGTCCTCGTTCCTGAAAGGTCATTTTCCTTAAGGCTGGATTACCAACTGATCTAGCATGATCGTATGCAACTTTGAAGTCAATTCCTTCGATGGTATGAGCAGCAACGGGAGCTCCGGTAATCGCATTGTGAAGAACTTCGCCATCTCCGCCACCTTCGATCCATTCTCCGCCTATGTAATGCTTTATTTTGGGTATAGCCATTATGAATTCAATATTTCTATAAAGACAAATCTACAACGAGCGAAAGCTTTTTCTAGCTAAAGAGGCCGTGTAGTTCTGTATCTATCTTGAAGACGATACTTGAAAAATCTTCAGGATTGTTCAAAAAGTCCATGCCAGAAACTTCTACAATCAAAAGTTTTCCAGCTGTGTAGTTTGAGATCCAATCTTCATAATGTTGATTCAGCCCTTTTAGGTAATCAATTCGAATCAGGTTTTCATAATCTCTGCCTCTTGTTTCTATGTTATGAACCAATTTGCTGATATCTGATTTGAGATAAATCAAAAGGTCAGGCGGCTGAACGAACTTGATCATGGAGTCAAAAAGTGCTCGATAGCTATGGTAATCTCTTTCCTTGAAGAAACCTTGCTTGTAAAGACTTTTGGCAAAAATGTATGCATCCTCATAAATAGTCCTGTCCTGGATAACCGTTTTATCCCCGGACCGAACTTTATGAATTTGTTCGAAGCGACTGTTCAGAAAATAGATCTGCAAGTGAAAAGACCACTTATGCATATCTCCATAAAAATCTTCAAGGTAGGGATTGTTTTCAACAGATTCGTATTCCGGGTGCCATCCATAATGCTTGGATAGCATTTCGGTCAAAGTGGTTTTACCCGCTCCGATGTTTCCGGATACGGCTATGTGCATATTTTTATTGTTCTTCTCCGCCATTTTATAAATCTAGTTGAACTTACTCTCATTCCAGGTTTTATAATCAGCGGAAGCGATAGGTCTATTTTCTTCTACTTCACGGAGTGGCTCGCATTCCTGAAGCGTATCAAAACAATCTTTGGGAAGTTTTTGATAAAGCCTAGTACCTTCTGATTTCCATTGGATCATTTCGTCACTTACCTCCTTAATTTTTTTAGCAGGATTGCCTACAATCAGACTCCTTCTTTCAAAAATCTCATCCGCCTTAACAAAGCAAAGGGCGCCCACAATGCACTCATCCCCAATTTGAGCATTGTCCATGATCACAGCATTCATACCCACTAAAACATTTTTTCCAATTTGTGCGCCGTGTATTATCGCTCCATGACCAATGTGGGCACTTTCTTTCAATGTTATCGTAATTCCGGGAAACATATGCACGGTGCAATTTTCCTGAATGTTGCATCCATCTTCAATCACGATTCTGCCCCAATCACCACGAATCGCTGCTCCAGGACCGATATAAACATTGGCTCCTATGATCACATCGCCCGTCACCGCTGCAAGCGGGTGGACAAAAGAAGATTCATGGACGACTGGCTTGATGTTGTTGAAAGAGTAGATCATAATAAGGAGTACCTGTTAAGAATATGATTTCTTATGTAATTTTTTTCTTCCTTTCAAATTAAGAGAATGAATGATTCACAAACTAATTATGCCATTCATAAAATGCCAGATCAAGATATTTGCGTAAGCGATTAAAAAGACTAGCTTAGTGAATAGAATTTTCACCAAAAAACAATAAAACAATGAAAAAGCTCTTTTTAACCGTCCTAGCAGTTGGACTTTTCGGATATTCATCAATGGCTCAGGCACATCTTGAACTTGGATTGAATTTTAACTCTCCAGCAGGAGATTTCGGTGATCAATATGATTTAGGTGTTGGGTTTTATTTGGAACCCAAATATGCCATGAATGAGAATATTGATTTGGGATTACTGATTAGTTCTAACGCCTTTGCTGGTGGAGACCTTTCCGGGTCTACGGCATCTGTTTCTGCACTTGGTATGTTAGTTATTGAACCAACTGTTACTTACAGATTTTCTACAAGTTCTGTGACGCCTTATGGAGGATTGGGAATTGGATATTATAGTGTGGAAGGTGTTGAAATTAGCGGGTTCCCTAAGGGAGACAGAGAATCAAAAATTGGTTTTGCGCCGAGAGCTGGAGTTTACGTGGGTAGATTGAACCTTGGACTTGCCTACAATATTGTCAGTGATTTCAATTTCCTGCAATTCAACCTAGGAGTTAGAATTCTAAGTAGATAATGGATTTAATCATGAAATATATTAAAGCTCCTTATTGGAGCTTTTTTTATGCCCTTTCTAATACGATCGCGTACCCTTGACCTACACCAATACACATGGTAGCCAAAGCATATTTTTTACCTGTCTTTTGAAGTTCTAAAGCTGCTGAATAGGTAATCCTAGCTCCGGTCATTCCCAGCGGGTGACCAATAGCAATAGCACCTCCATTTGGATTGATGCGTTCATCATCATCCGCTAGTCCAAGTGCACGTGTACATGAAAGAGACTGGGCTGCAAATGCCTCGTTGATCTCAATAATGTCAATGTCATCCAGGCCTAGTCCTGCTTTTTTTAGTGCTTTCTGTGTTGCTTCCACTGGACCAATTCCCATGATCCTGGGCTCAACTCCAACCACAGCCGATGAAACGATTCTTGCTTTTGGCGTGAGACTGTGGTTTTTAATTGCATCCTCAGATGCTACCAGTACTGCAGCTGCGCCATCATTAAGGCCAGAAGCATTTCCTGCCGTAACCGAACCATCATTTTTGAATGCTGGTCTCAGGTTGGCTAAAATTTCTTTAGTAGTTGTTGCCTTGATGAATTCGTCCTTGTCAAAAACAATTGGATCAGCTTTTCTCTGAGGAATCTCTACAGCAACGATTTCTTCTGCCAGTCTCCCAATTTCCTGCGCCTTTGCTGCTTTCACTTGTGATGAATGGGCAAAAGCATCCTGATCTTCCCGACTAATTTTA
>JANQST010000217.1 GCA_028279155.1 Cyclobacteriaceae bacterium | reverse complement strand
CAATCGCCTTTTTAGTAAACTCAATTGCCTTGTCCACATCCTTTACATAAGTGAGATAGAGCGATCCAAGGTTTGTATAGGTGGCTTGAAGTCGTCGTTTACTTACATTGAATTCTAGCCGTATTTCAAGTGCACGCGAATGATAATAAAGAGAACTGTCTTGCTGATCCAGTCGATCATGTGCGATTCCAAGATTGTTATAGAGAACACCTATAAAACTGTAGTTGTCAGGATCTACGGTCTCTAATGCATTGGCAAAAGTTTGTCTAGCTTTTTCAGCATCTCCAATTTGCAAGTACGCCAGTCCAATATTGTTCCAGCTGCCGGCAACACGGGCAGAGTCCCCAAGTTCTCCAAACAGTTCTATCGCCTTTAGTTGTGAGTCAATTAACTCAGCAGATTTACCTAACACGTAGTTTGATGCACCGATTCGTCTAAGGGCGACTGCCTGACCTTCCTTGTAATCGATTTCTTCTGCTGCAAGAAGTATCTTTTCTGATATTTTCTTGACAATTTCAGGATAAGTGCGGTAGTGCCCCTGAGTATAGCTATTAAGATAACTGATTGTCCCAGTATCCGCTTTGACTGGTGATTCTGAGATGAGTATTAAGCTGTCAAGAGCAGAATCCTGGGCTGCAGAACAGAATGAGGCAATTAGAACAGAGAATGCTAGGAATGGTCTCTTCATGGCTGAGTGATGTAAGGCCTAAGTTAAGCCATCACCTAGTATTGTAAAAAAATGTATGATGTCAAAAATTGTGTTTCTGTTTTCACTAAAAAATAAGGTCAGGTCCTGGTGAAGACGGAACTTGGAAATACCCTATCGTTGTTTTCTTTTTTGTTTGGTTTTACCATAGTTTCAACCAGCTAACCTCTCATCATGTCCTTAACCGAAATTCAGCTTAATTCGCTCAACACCGGAAGATTTAGTCAAAGCACAATCGAATTTGATTGTGAATGTGTGGTGGACAGGGAAGATGTGATTACAGATTACAATATTTTTTGGATTGAAGAAGGGGAGGCCAAAGTCACGATTGACTTTGTTCAACATGACATTAAAGGGAATAACTTCTTTTTCTTAAACCCTGGCCAAATCTTTTCAGTTGCATCAGAAAACAAATTGAAAGGTACCCGGATTGCATTTGGAGAGAATTTCTACTGTCCAAAAACAAATGATGGTGAAATAGGATGCAATGGGCTGTTGTTCAATAACTTATTGGGATCACCCAAACTGGAGATTGGGCCATCAAAAGAACAGAAATTCACAGACCTGCTTAGCACCATTGGGTCTTCATTGGCCCAGAACATCACGGCCAAGCAGGAATTGGTTGAATCGTATTTGAAAATTTTACTCATCGAACTGACTGAGTATAAAAAGAAGGAGGTTGTGTTGATGGAGACATCGGGAGATGATGGGCAAGAGATTCTCAGGCAATTCAACGGCTTGGTTGAGGACAATTATTCACGGTGGCATCAAATTGCACCGTATGCAGAGACGTTTGGAATATCTCCAACTTCATTTACCAAGAAACTTTCCAAACTGGGTGTTTCTCCGAGCAAGATCATTCATAATCGGATCATCATTCAAGCTAAAAGATTACTCTATTTCACATCAAAGCAGGTCAAGGAAATTGCCTATGAACTAGGCTTTGACGAGCCAGCGCATTTTTCTAGTTTTTTTAAAAATAAGACCGATCAATACCCTGCAGATTTCCGAAAAAAAGCTCACTAAAGCAAAATAAGGAACATATCTACATGCATTGCGAACATATCTTCATTTTTTCGAGGAATTAAGTATAGGACATTTGAATTGTATTAAGCAACAGGTCAAAGTGACTTGGATGTTCAACTTAAAAGATAGAAAAAATGAAAAAGTTAATAATGATCGTTGGGTTAGCTGCTGTTTCCCTGAATGCTTTCGCCCAACTTCCTGATCCTGGATTTACAATAGATGAAAACACAGCTATTGTAATTACTGATCCGCAAAATGATTTCCTGAGCCCAAACGGAGTTACTTGGGGGGTTGTGGGAAAAAGTGTCGAGGCGAATAACACGGTTGATAATATTGAAACACTTTTCAAGCTGGGTGAGAAATACAATATCCCGGTCTTTGTATCTCCTCACTATTATTATCCTGCTGATCATAAGTGGAAAATTGAAGGAGCCTTAGAGGTGTTGATGCACAACATCAGCATGTTTGATAGAAAAGATGCTTTGTCTACAGAAGGGTTCGAAGGTTCAGGTGCAGATTGGTTGGAACCATACAAGAAGTATATCAACTCAGACAATGTGATCGTTGCTAGTCCTCACAAAGTATACGGGCCAGAGACCAACGACCTTTCATTGCAGTTGAGGAAAAGAAAAATTGATAACATAATACTTGGAGGGATGTCTGCCAACCTTTGTACAGAATCTCACATGAGAGATTTGGTTGAAGATGGATTCAGAGTTGCAGTTGTATCTGATGCAACTGCTGCAGCCCAGATTCCAGATGCGGGTCTTGATGGCTATGCAGCAGCGATGGTGAATTTTAGAATGATATCTAGCCACGTTTATACGACTGCTGAACTTGAACAAGCGTTCGAAGCAAAATAAAGTGACTGATAATTAGTAGTA
>JANQST010000205.1 GCA_028279155.1 Cyclobacteriaceae bacterium | reverse complement strand
TTTGATGATCAGGCACAGCTATTTGCGGAAAACAAGATGAAGAAGGTCGCACATTCGGAAAAAGAGATTAAGAAAGCTTTAGTAAAAACTTATAAGCCTGGCGAAGAGTAATTAAAGTGTGTCATAGGGTGCCATTTGATAGAATGCATCCAAAGGGTCCTGGCTAAAAGCTAGCTCACTCTTCCTTTAAAATATAATAGCCACCGACCTGATCAACTCGAAACTCTCCATTCTCGATTTTAATGATATCATTTCCATTTCTCCAAGTGTTATTACCAATATAGGTTGTCAATGTATCAACATCATCTCGACCAACCATTGACGTAGTGATAGCACCCGGAGCTGTTCCCACTTCAACCGTAATCATTCTACCACGCGCCTGTCCTGAATAGGTACCAACCAACAAATTTGCGTCTATATCAAGCTCAATCCCTTCCGTTTCCATCTTAGTTAACAACTTCCAGGAGAGTTGACTTGCAAAAAATCCAGCCCCCTGAGGCCCAGTTGTATTCACAAGACAAACCACATACAAATCCGATTCAGGAAAATATCTGGTATCTGAAAGAAATCCATTGATCCCTCCTCCATGGCTAATGGTAGGATTACCGTAGTTACTAAAATTCGATAACCCCATTGCATATCGCAGCTTTGAACCATCATCAAGAGTTCCTGGAGTAGTTAGAGATGTGTAGAGATCATCATTGAGCACATCACCATTATGAAGTGCCTTCATCCAGGTAAGCAAATCAGAAGCTGTACTGCATAGTGATCCTGCGGCATAGGGCCAGGTATGATCCAGGTATGCTTTCTGTTGAAGTCCATCTGGGCTGTATCCATACCCATAGGCTTTATTTTTTACCACCTTAGATGTACTGCAATAGTAGGTATCATTCATTCCTAGTGGTTCAAAAAAATGTTCAGTCAGATATTCTTCATAGGTCATACCCGATACTTCTTCGATTATCAAACCGAGGAAATAATAACCGGAATTATTATAGATCAAAGCCTCACCTGGCTCAAATAGGAAACCTTCTGTCTCGACTAACCTAACCAATGAATCCCTCTCATACGAATGCACTGAAAGATCCCAGAATGCTCGGATCTCTGTATAGCTTGAGATTCCCGAAGTATGATTCAAAAGTTGGTCAATTGTGACCTTTCTTCCCTTGGTATCAAAATCAATATATTGAGTGAAATCATCGTCCAGAGAAATTTTGCCAGCCTCTACCAATCTTAGTGTAGCTGCAGCGGTGAATTGTTTTGTTACCGAACCTATCTCAAACGAAGCATTTTCGGGCATCGGAACCGATAACTCAAGGCTTGCGAATCCATACGATTGCTTAATTAGTGTCTTACCTTGTTGGAAAACAATCACGGAAGCTCCGGCAATATTTGAGCTATCCACATGAGTTTTAAAAAGTGAATCCGCAAAAGTTTGTAGAGGTGAACTGCTGTCATTTCCAACATTTTCACAAGAGAACAGAATGAATACGACTGAAAATGGGATGATCCAAAAACTCTTCATAATTGGTTAGAATTAGGTTTGACACTTAAGTTAACCAAATTATATAAGCTTCATGAAGAGGTTCCTTCCCCAATAGCTTATGTATTTACCTGAATTCTTCAATAAATCAGCCAATCATCGATTTATGCAAACGATAGGCTTTTCTAATTGGGATAAATGTGTTCAAAAAGACAAGAGCTAAAATGATCAATACTACCCCTAACATTAAGTCTGCACGATTGGTAATCATAAAGAATACAAGAACCGAGAGAAACGCCCATAAAAGAACCGTCCATGTTATTTGAAACTTTCTTACCTGCTGCCATGCATTAACACCTCCAGGTAATCGTTGCCCTAGAAATACGTACATCAAATATGGTGCAATCAGGTTTCCAAGTGGAAACACCCAGAAGGTAAGTGCCGACAACTCAAAAAGAACAGAGAGTTTCCGGTCTTCGGGATTAATAGAGCTAGCTTTCATATCCAGCCCCAATGCTTTGTTAATAGCTCTTAAAGTAGCTCCATAGGGAGTGGTCTCACCTTTTTCAATTCTTTGGAGGGTCCGTATATTGATTCCAGCTCGTCTAGCCAGTTCTTCCTGACTCAGTCCTCCTGCTCCCTTTTTTGCCTGATTTGTTCACTAAATACTGTCATAATCAAACAATTATACGGATTATGAATGACTTGAGGAGCCGGCTTCTTTACGACAAGTTTGCGGCATCTTGATAATATATGAATCAAAGAATCTAAATGTCTTCTAACATCGTATTTCAACCATTTTGATCTATTTTCTTAGTATCTTGATTAGACAACTTTGCATTAAGTTCTCAAAGTCAATCTTTCCCAATGAAAAATCCTCTAAGAATCTTGCATTCTATCGTCACAGTAGCCATGTTAAGTTGTACAACAGATGATGGAAACTTAATTGAAGTGAATGCTGACTTCTCTTCCAATGTAAATGAAATAACAGAAGGAGGTAGCATCATATTCAGTGATGTATCTTCAGGATCCCCAATTTCCTGGAATTGGTCGTTTGACGGTGGGACTCCCTCAAGTTCAAATTCTCAAAACCCCGTCATAGTATATGCTACTCCTGGTGTTTATGATGTGAGCTTAACCGTCTCAAATTCCGACACAGAGGATACTGAAACAAAGGCAGGCTATATAACAGTGACTGAAGAATCACTACCTACAAGTCCTCCATTCGCCGGTACTTCTTTTGTAGACCCAGACATTCTGACCGAAAATGATCCTACTGAATTTATCGAGCTCATTTCTACAGGGCAAGGTTCACGAACCATGTTTGACAGGCGAGTGAATGATTGGGTAACTGTCAATGCACATCTTTTTGAAGCAAGCTTTACTGAAAGTCGAACAATAGAAATTCAAGTAAATCCTGAATTTGATTTTAATTCTGCTGAGGAAGATGCGGAGAAATACGCTACTGTTATTGGAAGATTGCCAGCTGTGCTTTTAAAAGATGTTGAAACAGTATGGATTCATAAAGGAGAACAACCGTTTGGAGGAGGTAATAACAATCTTTTGATCCATACCGATCAAGGAGTCATTTATGAAAATGACAATGTACTTGAGGAAATTTTTATTCATGAAAGCGCTCACACTTCCCTGGATTCGGAACATGCCAGTGCCCCCGCTTGGATCGAAGCTCAAAACAATGATCCAGTATTTAGTTCGACTTATGCGCAGGAAAATTCAGATACAGAGGATATTGCCGAGTCATTTCTATTGTATATCGCGGTTAGATATCGCTCAGACAGGATTTCGGAATCACTAAAAAATACCATAGAAGCTGCAATTCCTAATCGAATTCAATACTTTGAGAATCAGTCATTTGATATGACTCCATTGGAATAGCGTCAAAACAGGCACTTATGGGTTTGCCTTTAATAAAAAGTTGAGTTCTCGATTCAAACCTTTGGTTTCTTCATTAGTTGAGTTATAAACAATAAGAATGGCCAAGACATATCTCATCATTGGAGCAAGTTCAGGAATTGGTTTCCAGATAGCAAAAACCTTAAGCGAAGATGGAAACATAGTTTATGCCGTGGCTAGAAAAGAACGAGAATTGAGCACACTATCCAATACAACGTTCGTACCATTCAATGTAGTCTCGGATGAGTCATTTTCACTTGATCTAGATTCGCTGGATGGATTCGCTTATTGTCCGGGGACGATCAACCTGAAGCCCTTTCATCGTTTAAGTAAAGATGATTTCTTAAGTGATTTTAATGTAAACGTTCTTGGTTCGATTTCTATATTACAGTCAATTCTTCCGGCATTAAAAAGAGGATCGAATCCTTCAATCGTATTCTTCAGTACTGTTGCTGTTAGTCAAGGGATGGGATTTCATTCTTCAATAGCAGCTAGCAAGGGAGCTGTTGAGGGTTTAACCAAATCATTGGCGGCCGAATTCGCTCCAATTATTCGGGTCAACTGCATAGCACCTTCTATTACGGATACATCTTTAGCTGAACGATTACTTTCAAGTGAGGAAAAGAAACTAGCTTCTGGAAAAAAGCATCCAATCCAAAGGGTTGGTAACGTTGAAGACATGGCTAATATGGCACAATTTCTTCTATCTGAAAAATCCGGATGGATAACGGGACAAGTGCTCTCGGTGGATGGAGGAATGTCATCTGTACGAATGCTATGAAAATACTCCTAACAGGATCAACCGGATACATTGGTAGACGGCTCTTGCCGGAATTGGTTCACCAAGGCCATTTTGTTGTCTGTCCAGTTCGCGATAAACGAAGGTTTGATTATGAAGATTTTGACGAGCAATTTCTTGAATGCGTCAACGTAGTTGAGGTTGATTTCTTAAATGAGGAAGATCTCAAAAAGTTGCCTACTGATATTGATGCAGCTTACTATTTAATTCATTCTTTGACTTCCAATAGTAAGGAGTTTTCAAAAATGGAAACCACAACCGCCAATCACTTCATAGAATATTGCTCAATATCCAATGTCAAGCAAATTATATACCTCGGTGGGATAG
>JANQST010000204.1 GCA_028279155.1 Cyclobacteriaceae bacterium | reverse complement strand
CGAAGACATAAACTCCAAATTTTTCGCTAGATCGACAACTATTGAGTTTAGGCAAAAGAACACGGGGATAAACACGATTTTGTTTTATATTTAATCTCTATCGTTACATAGTATGGCCAACAAGAAAAATAAAACAAAACAACCTGCACAGAAAGCTCAAGCTGCTACAGATGCAAGGAATAAAAATATCATGAACAGGCTCCAATTTGGGATAGTTGTGCTAAGTGCTGTTATGACAGTCGGCATCACTGTCGGGAACTTCCTCGGTTTGGAAAAACAGGTGGACACATTGTCAAGAGACACAGACAAGAAGATAGATGCTGCATTGTTGAAGATCGACAAACTCACCGATGATGTGCATGAACAAACCCTAGTCCTAACTGCCAAGGAGGCCGAATTGCGTGGCAAAGTAGAGCTACTAATCAACTCAAAATGAGCAATTGGATTAAGGCGCTGGTGGGTATAAATATCATAGTGTGCTGCGTCATAGTAGTAGTTGGCTTACACATGCAAAACAGGATCGAATCCATTTCTGAAAAGCCCTTGGAGCGTATTGATGTAGCATTAGATAGCTTGAGTAAGGCAAATGAAGAGCTACATGGCGTAGGACTGAACCTCTTGGCATTGGAATTAGCACTTGACTCAATGGTGGATCAGAAGGTGAATAGTACTGCTTCCCGCTCATTGGACAGGCTCAAGCCTGTTGCCGAGTACCTACCTTATGAATACTGGCTTATCGATGATGATGCGCCGTATGATTATATGGAAGAGCATTTGGGTTATATTATGGAATATCCTACAAGACATATGATAAGGCTGTTGAAATCCAAGGTGCTCATGACCATCGCTTTTGAAGTCGGTGAGCGCTGGATAAGAACATTCCTGTACGGAAGAAGAGATGAGGAGATAGAAAAAATTTGGGACGAATTGGAGGCTGTAGAAAGGTATATAGAAAGGAAGGCCTATGAACGAGATGTCGCTCTCTATGAAAGGTTGCTAAAGCGGCAACAGGAGAATAGGGAAAAAGGTGCCTTCCTTGTAGCTGATCGTCCATATTATACCTCTGCTGGTATAGAACTGCTGGTATTACCATTAGCAGCGGAATTCTATGTATTCTACGTAAATGATCCGATTTTAGTCAACAGAAGAGCAGAGCAGTTCTTATTTAGAAGAGTGTACCTTGATAAGATACCACCTGAAAATCTACTTTTTGCGATAGAGAAAGTAAAAGAGGCTTTACGTTATCGCAAGAAGTCTGGTGGAAAATACAAATCGAAGGAAAACCCTGCGAACATACGCACCATAGTCACAAAGTCAGGTCAGCGGTATGTGGCCAAGATGCATGATACAGAGTACGGCACGTATCAGTTTGTTGGCGATTCCATCACCTTCAATGACGGTTATACGAGGCAGTGGGACTTGGTTGAATATGACTCTGGTAAGATAGCGTTACTCATTGACGAACTGGCCTATAAGCTGAAGCCAACGAAAGGCATCACTAAATCGGAGCTGAAAATAGCTTGGGGACTGACCCGTATGTTTGAGGAAAATAGGATACAAACCAACATTGAGCAATAGATAAAACTAGTGGAAAATAAAGCTACTTATTGATCTCTCCAGAAAAATTAAACACTAAACATATCAGGAAATGAACATCTCGTTGCTTCGCATTCTTATTTTGCTTTTCTCAACCATTGGGATCTTAAAAGCACAGACGAAGGTAAAGGGATGCTGGCAACCAAACTATGTGCCCGTCGAGTTTTGCTTAGATAGTAACGGTAACTTTGAAACAAAAACCAGCCGTTCTATCACTACACATCTCGGTAGATTTAAGTTGCAGGCTGGATACTCTGAGCCATTATACAGAGATTATGCAGCTTATTATTCAGATGCAAAAAGTTATACAGAAGGAATTAGTTATGCGCCGACATTTCACAAAACCCAGGTTTATATTCAGTATAATGATTTTGTCCACGTATTTCAAATCCACGGTGACAACGAATTAGTTATTGAGTCCTCGAAGGGCATCAATGCAAGATTTCGGCAAGGTATTGTCTATGTAAGTATTACTTCTTTGGATAGTACGAAAATCATCTTCAATAATCTAGAGACATATGTCTACAGGCAGGGTGAACTTGAATATCCAGTAACAACGTATGAACTACCTTATCCAGAAAAGGCACTAAAGTCACTGGATAGTTTTCTGGCCGTACCACGAGAGGCTACAAGCAATACGGGTCGCAGTAAGGTTCACCGTGATGAGCTTGGCTATGTCATTGACCCGTTCTCTGCCTACTGGACTTCTAAAACAGAATCCTTTGATAAAGTCGTTAAAACAAATAGAACTTTTGATCTTTTCGATAGACCAACATCAAGGACTACGGAATACTATTTGAATAGCACAGAAAATTCGCAAGGTTACAAAGTACTTAGATTATTTGAAGAAATCGACCCATTGGACAGTATCGTATATACCTGGAACTCTGAGGTATATTTTAATCCAAGTACATACCAGTTTTTTAAGCGTTATAAGCCAGACTACCTGGGACTTTATCGATTTTTTGGCAGAAATCATCTACAGATTTTTGAGTACGTTAAAAAAAACCTTAGTGATTATGATTATCAGGTTCTTCTAGTCGAATCAGATAGCTATGATAATTTTACGTTGGATGGCCATCCACAATTTGACCTCACTGAAATTAAGAGTGGTTTTGCCATATATACCGAACACTCTGATCCGGGATATATCATCTACTTCTTATCTCGAACAGCGAGTAATCAGATTGACTTAATTGCTTTCTCGCAACAACGGGAGTAGAAAGATATGCCCAGTTGGGCACTGAAGCGCTGTTGACCATATATTTCAGATATTTAACTAAAGTCTAATGCTACGGGTTCATATTTTATTAAATGTACTGATAACCAATAATTTAAATATCACAAATATAGAATTTGATCCAATGATTATAAATAGGAAAGTAATATGAACATATTTGACAACACACTCTATTTAACATAAGGTAAGTTATATAACTATATAAAGTATTGATTATCAATTAATTATAATTGTCTCGGTTTTTTTAAAAGATGAATCCAGCCTATTTTGAACATTAACCAGGAGGCTTACGCTTGTACAAGTCCAAGAGTTGATGGATCCTTCGCCGGGCGTAAGCATCACCACCGATGCTTTCTTCGAAGGCAATTAACTTTTCGAGTTCATTATCATCTAGGACAACTTCCTGGTTCCATCCCATCTTAGCATTATCTACAAAAGTCCTGACAAGATTAACGTGCGTATTGCTATCTATGATACTCGTTCCCGATTCACCGATCCAAATTCCATGTTCATTTCTCCAGTATACATCCAGCCATTCCGCATCATCGGTCCGTATGTCTTGCCTTAGCATCGTCAACCCATTTTTGGCCATGTGAAAAAGAATATCTCTTGAATCTGATAAACCCAAGTTCAATCTTTCATTATAGCGATCTACAGCATGTTTAAAGAAATGCAAAATTGAATAATGGCCGGGTGCGTACAGCTGTACATAGGCATAAACTACACCCTTTGGATCGTAGTATCTACAAAAAATGCTGGTAACATCGGCACCCTTATCCAAAAAGTAGAATACCCAGAAGTTTACTCCATCGATATCATATGAACTGGTTTCACCAGGGAAACCTTTTTTTCGAGATTGGTTATGCCTATGCTTTTGCTTGGAAATAACCACCTTCATCAAACCAAGAATTGCACCTACAATCTTGCGGTTAACTTCTTCCTTGTTCATTGTTGAAGTAATCATATCATTGCTGTTCCCTTAAGCTGCACCTAGTCTTTAAAGGGGGGAATTATAAAGCACCATTCCTAGGATCCCAAATCTTCCCGCATGATTTCATAAAGCGGGTAAAGCTTTTTAAACTCATTCAAAACGGTACCAGCAATGTTGGCATCACTGATAACAGCGTCATGGGGTTCATAAGATTTTCCCAGGATGAAATAATGCTTGATACTCTCTTGGTCCATCAACCTCTTGAGAGCTTCGATGGATTGAATGTCTTTCACGTAAACCCTGTCCTCCCAACCCCTAAAATCAACCCAGTAATCGTCGTCCAGCTTTTTCATTTCCTGGTAGAATCGATGCCTGGTATTCTTGTCGCCCATTTGCCTTCGAAAATGATCACGGTCTGCCTGCCCCTTTTTTTCTATGCCCAACATGAGCCAAATTCCGACTTCGCGGTGGTGGATAATGACCTGCAGCCTCGTATGGTTCAAGAAGGATTCCCTTTCGCCGTATTGATTTAACTGGCTTTTTGACTTCCCATAATGCAGCCATAGGGATTCAATATAATACCCACTATAAGGCGTAAAAAAGTGTTTTGAAACGATATCTTTTTTACTGTGATGGCAGTGCAGATCAGTAAGACCATATTCTTGAAATTTTAAGTAAATCCTATCATGCAATTCCAATAACCTGCTTCTTACCTCTTTTCTTAGTAATTTTATTTCATCATTTTCCAACTCAACATACTTCTCGGCAAAAATTTCATGATGGTTCTCCGAAAAAAACTGCCCCGAAAACCCGCTGTTGTATTGTTTTAAGGAGCCTACTTCCGCCTGGATTTCCCGTTCCTTTTTTTTGATTCTCGCAAAGGTAGACTGGTACTCCTCAATGAATTCATCCGTGATGAAACTGCTTCGTCGGTTTAAACCTTGAAACCAATCGACCAATTCGAGACACTGAACTTGATTTTCTATTTTGATATTCAATTCCTCATTTTTCTTCAACCCCCATTTGGTGGCATTAGAT
>JANQST010000183.1 GCA_028279155.1 Cyclobacteriaceae bacterium | reverse complement strand
TTTGGAGGAACATAAATGTTAAGTATTCCTTCAGCGATGTAGTAAACAGAGTCTGAACCAGAAAGATCTTCCCTATAGTATCCCAGGAAATGTTTTCTTGACATTTCATAATTCAGATGGAATCGATTGAAAACGTCCTTCATTAGATTGGGTCCCGATTTGATCGTTACTTCTTCTAGACGAACAGTACTAGGTTTCATGTAGATCGTCATAGAATTTTGACTTTCTGTTAGTTTTTGTTTTCTAAGATCATATCCAATGACGGAAACTTGCAAGGTTGAATGGCTATCAATGTCTAGGTTCGAGATAATGAATTTACCGTCAAGATTGGTGAGGGTCACAACATCTCCCACAACAACATGAGCAAAAGGGATGGGCTCATCAGTTTCTTCATCTTTAACAATTCCCTCAATAGTTGTAAGATGGTTGGTTCTTTCCGAGAAACTAAATAATGTCAAAAGAAAAGCGATGAACAAGCACTTTAGGTATATCCTGTCTGGCCCCGCACTAATATCCTTTGCTACAAAAAGCATGTCAACTTCTTAATGGTTGACTGAATTTTAAGGCAAATCACAAATAGGTAAAAGAAATCGAAGGACCAATATTGGTTTGTATATCAGATGTAGAGCGTTAAGCTATCCAAAATGCCCTCTGGATGATTTGAAAGATCTAAATAGCAGGAATTACTCCAGATAAAAGAAGTTCTTTATTCAGTAATCATGCCATAACTCTTGAGAAAATCTGATGATTCAACATCAAGTTTGATGTAGTTGTAGCCGTCCCAGAAAGAGTCTGAAAAATCTTCTTTGGCTTCATGAAAGAATGAATCATATTCTGTCAGTAGAAAAGTATCCTCAGGCAGGTCATTTGTTACTCGAGATTCATTTACAACCAATAGTGCGTTATAGGTATAATCTTGTCGGAAATCTTGCCATGTTCCAGTATATGAAACCCTGAACAGTTCATAAATTCCATTCTTCTCATAATATTCTTCTACCCATGAAACCGATTTCCAGAAGTTGCTTCCCTTTAGCTTAGGATGATACTCCAATTTGATAACGGCAAGTGTTTCTTCCTCTATATAGATTTTGCCTTCAGTATCTCCTTTTGAATTTTTCGGCTCAAATTCTACTATAAATACATCCTTGTCTCCGATGTTGCTTGAACCAACATAGATGAACTCATAATTCTTTCTGTTTTTTGGATTTAGAAATGAGCCTTTTCTCCAAATAGAAGATTGAGCCATGTCACTTGCATTTCCGCTCATATACACATGATCATCGTCAAGAACCCGAAAAACTTTTTTCCTGGTTTTGATTGGATTAACCAATGCATGATCAAAAGTCATGTTGGAAGGAATATAAATATCAACAATGCCTTCGGCCAGGTAATACATCGAGTCCGTATCCAACAGGTTCTCCTTGTAATAGCCAAGCATGTGCTGTCTGGACATTTCATAATTCAGGTGAAATCGGTTGAAAACATCATTCATTAGCACATTTCCGGAAACTATTGTTACCTCATCCAGGTGCATTGTGCTTGGTTTGAGAAGAATCGTGTGAAATATTTCGGGGTCTTCAATCTCGGTTGTAGAGAGTTCGTACCCCATAACCGAAATCTGCATTACCAGTTCTGTCGAAGAATGAGGATCTAAGACAAATTCTCCATCCAAATTGGTTAAGCTTATCACTTGTCCAATGACGACATGGGCAAAGGGTATGGGTTCGTTTGTTTCGGAATCTTTAACGATTCCTTTAATTGAGTGTGGTTCCGACCAAGCAAAAAAGGTCGTAACGACAAGAATTAGTACTACTATAAGACGCATTTTAATTAGGGTGATTTACGTAAATGTTCTTACCAGTAGCTTGGTTGAAATAAGGCGAAGTAGATAACCAGCTTTTCCTTACTCAATTTTAATAAAAACCATTGTCAATTGATAATTTTTGATTAGAAAATAAGTTGGGTATCAAATAAATGGCAGCTTCCGATAGCGGAAACTGCCAAAAAAATTACTCGTATTTCAAAGAGTTGACAGGATTAGATCGGGCGGCTTTTATCACATGAAAACTAATTGTAATTAATGCAATGACAAGTGCAATCATCCCTCCAACAAGGAAGATTAACGGATTGACCTCAATCCTAAATGCGAAATTTTCGAGCCATCCAGAAATAAATAAGTAGGTGATAGGTGTGGCTATTAGAAAGGATACAAGGATCATCACTGTGAAATTTTTAGAAAGTAGCGTTACTAATTCATTCACGCTAGCTCCCATTACCTTTCTAATTCCTACTTCTTTAATTCTGCGTTGAATAGAAATTGAAGCTAGTCCAAACAACCCCATACAGCCAATGAAAATCGACAATCCTGCAATAATTGAAATAACCGCACCCATTTGAACATCTGACTTATATAACTCATCAAAGTGACTATCAAGGAATTTGTAATCAATGGGATAGTCTGTGACAAATTGGTCATAAATCCGTTCGACATCCTTCACTCCCTGCTGAATGTTGTTGCCATTTAGCTTGATTGACATTTCGCTAAATCCCCAATCTGTGTGGACGACCATTGATAGTGTATTGACCTTATAGTGCAATGAATTAAAATTGAAATCCTCGGTAACTCCTATAATTGTTCCCAAAGAATCGTTCGGATACCAGCTATGACCTGCTTTTTGACCAATCGGATCATCAAAACCTAATTCCTTGGCAAAGGATTCATTGATTATAAAAGACAAGCCTTCATCAGAGGAGTACTCCTTTGAGAAGGTACGACCTTGAAGCAGTTTGATTCCATAGACATCCAGGTAGTCATGATCAACGAACACGTTTGAAGGAGTTACCCTTGCAATACCTGTATCATATTTTACTTTGAAACCCCATTGATGAAAATTATTACCTAATCGCTGTCCTGAACCTGTTACACCCAGGATGTTTGATTCGTTCAGAAAGGCCTGCTTCATTTCATCGTATTTCTCACGTGTTTGCTGATTCATATCAAGCAACAAAATATGGTCGGTGGTAAAACCAATGTCTTTGTTCTTCATGAAATTGAGTTGCTGAATGACAACAAGAGTTGCGATAATCATTCCCAATGCAAGGCTGAACTGAACGATGATCAAAGAACTTCTGAATAAGGATCGCTTTTCATAAGATTTAAAGCCCTTTAACACAACAACCGGTCTAAAAGAGGATAGATAAATGGATGGATATATACCTGCCAGAATACCAAGAATCAAAGAAATACCGACGACAATCGAGACCAGTTGAGGGTCTGTAATGATTGCTTGAAGTGTCAATTGCCTCTCAATAAGGACATTCAGGAAAGGAAGCGCAATAAGTGTTAATACAAAGGCAAAAATCAACGCCATTATAGAAAGCATTATTGATTCAAGAATGAATTGATTGAAAAGTTGTCCCTTGATTGCTCCGATCGTTTTCCTAACACCAACTTCTTTGGCGCGATTGCTTGCTCTTGCTGTAGTTAAATTCATGAAATTGAGTGAGGCGATTATCAGAATAAATATTCCAACCAATATGAAAACGTCGATATAAGTACCATTGAATTTTCTATGATTGTTATAATCATGCTCAATATCCATGGAAGCGAGATGCACATCTTGTAAAGGTTGAAGGAAAAGTTTGTAGCGTTCATTCACATCCTCTCTACCAGTATTTCTACTTAGGTAATCCGGATATCGCTCTGCCATGTTTTTCAGATCCGCCTCTTCATTCAAGACAAAATATGTATTGAGAAAATTGCTGTTGAACTGATTGTCGAAATTTGGATTATCTAATGCTGCGGATTTGATGTTTAACACTATATTGAATTGAAGGTGTGAATTCTCAGGAATATTCTCCATGACACCTCTAATGATGCATTGATCACCATCAAGAACGAATGTTTCTCCAACAACCTCTTTTCTATTGAAAAGCTTAATAGCTACATTTTCAGAGACCACCGCATCAAGTGGATCGTCAACCACTTCACTGGGATCGCCAAGGATCAAGGGATAATTAAAAATTTCAAAAAAGCTGCTATCAACTCCGGCAACATTTTCTATGGATATTTTCTTTTCATCCAACTCTAGTAATTGACTTCCCCAGTTCCAAAAGCGAGTGTACGTTTCGATCTCTGGGAATTCAGTTGTCATAGTAGGACCCATTCCGCTCATGGACAGGGCAACGTTCTGGGTATTGGTACCTGGGAAACTCTGAACTTCGCAGAGACGATAGATCTTGTCCTTCTTATCGTGGAATGCATCAAACGAACGTTCGTCCTTGATGAAAAGAAAGATGACCATGCAGGCAGCCATTCCAATCGTCAAACTAAAAATGTTGATAGCGGAGAAAGTCTTGTATTTCATGAAGCTTCTCCATGCAGATTTTAGGTAATTTTTAATCATTCCGTAGTTGTTTAAGTTTTTGTGTCCTTCAAAATTTTTAATGATACCTGGCCGAAACAACAAGAGTATTTCCCATACCAGGAGCGTTTTTGCTTTTGCAGCATTCAATTGATATCGCTCTTCATAGAGCTCGATCATATCACCTTCAAGGTCCTCGACCAGGTCGGGATCACAAAACCATCTGAAAAAACGAATCAACCGCTTTGGGGGAATTATGTTTGGTTGGTATGCCACTTATATATCAAATGCAATTTCCGGGATCGCGTCCCACAATCTTCTTCTTGTTTCCATCACTTGTTCCAAGACCTTTTTCCCGTAAGGAGTTACTTTGAAATATCTCTTTCGTTTGCCTCCACGAACAGCCGTAATCTCACCGAACTCTGAAGTCAACAGCCCTTTCTTCTCAAGACGTTTCAGCGCAGTACGCATGGAACCAAGGCTGACTTTTCGCTTTGAACGCTTCTCGAGATCTTTTTTTATAGCTACACCATAAGCATCCTTGTATAGGACTGCCACTGTTAGCATAACGATCTCCTCGAACTCTCCAATTGATACTTTACTCATGATTGAACTATTTAAGTCTACTATGTGACTTAAATATAAAGGTCTAAAATGTGATCTTTATAAAAGTGATACTCCGAATTTTGAAAAAGTTTCAAAAAATTTTAAAATAATTCAGAGATAAGGAGGAATTAGCTCAGCTTATCAGCCAGTGATTCAATGACCTTCTTGCTATTTCCTATGAATATTTGGTCATTCAGTATGAAAACAGGACGTTTTAAAAAAGTGTACTCTTCATGGATAAGTTGACGGTAGTCATTTTCGGAAAGATCTTGATTACCCAGTCCCATGGATCGAAATTTCATGGCCTTCCTGGAAAAAAGTGATTCATAGCTTCCACTTAGATTTTTCATTTGATCAACCTGATCAAGTGTCATTGGTTCAGTTTTGATGTCTTGTTTTTCAAAGTCTGCAATCAATGGTCCTAATTCATCCATGATTCTTTTGCAGGTAGAGCAAGTGGAGAGGTAGTATACTTTTTTCATTGGCGACAAAAATAGGAACAAGCTGAGTTTATATAAACCTGTTTTAGCCTAACTTACTAAGATTCAAAATCAATGACTATGGCAATCAATCGAAGAGAATGGATCCAACAGAGTTTATTAGCATCGGCTGCCATGCTAGTTGCAGGAACCACAGGTGCATATGGGTGTGCTTCCGGATTTCGCGAGAGAAGAATTGAAGGAGAGCCACTTCAACTTAATTGGAATGAGAACCCTTATGGCCCATCTACATCAGCAACCGAAGCAGTAAACGAAGCGATGAAGAATGCCAACCGTTACCCCGATGATTATATCGTCAAATTGAAAGAGAAGCTTGCAAATCTTAATTCAGTGAAATCCGAAAATTTGCTAATCACTGCTGGCTCAACTGAGGTATTGAGCTTGCTTGGTCAGCATGTGGGATTGAAAAAAGGAGAAATTCTGACTGCCTATCCTACATTTCCAACAATGATCATGTTTGGGGAGCGGGCTGGCGCAACTATCAAAAAAGTGGACCTGGATGAGGATAATCGGTTTGATTTTAATCGTTTGAAAAATGCCATCACTAACAAAACAACGCTCGTTTTTGTTTGTAATCCCAATAATCCAACAGGCACCGAGGTTCAAACAATTGATCTTAAGGCTTTTTGCAAATCAGTTCCCGAAAATGTGCTCATCTGTGTGGATGAGGCCTATATCGAATATTCCAATGCCGGCCTGGCAGGTAGCATGGTCTCCTTGGTGAGTGAACTACCCAACCTGATTATTTGCAGAACTTTCTCGAAAACCTATGGCCTTGCAGGTCTGAGGATCGGCTATGCAATTTCCAATGAGGCCAACATAATAGCACTTCGGAATAGACATCTTGGGTTCGAACTCTCTACTGGCTGGGCCCCGCTGGTTGCAGCAGCAGTTACATTGGATGATCAGCAGTTTATTGATATGTGTGTCAAGAAAAATAATGAAGGCAAACAGATTGTATATGACTCTTATGATCGGTGGGGAGTTAAGTACAACAGGTCATCAACAAATTTCATTTATACCAGGCATGATCGCTTTCACAAGGACGTTGTTGCCAAAATGAGGGAGCGTGGAATCCTCATAACTAAGTGGCCGGACATGTATGACCACATTCGAATTAGTGTAGGCAAGCTGGAAGAGATGCGGACTTTTGTGGACGTTGTGGAGGATTTTTTGGTGTGATCAGTTTTTAACCAACTTCATCCTCATTTCCTTAGCTGCTTAGTTTTATTCCTAGTTAAAAACCAACAATCTCTTTCATCTTCTCCGCTATCTTCTCAACACTCGGAACCACTGATTCCATTAATCCTACATTGTGCGGAAGCGGAATGTCTGGCATTGCCAATCGCTCGACTGGGGCATCCAGATAGTTAAAGCCTTCGGAAGCCAGTATTGCAGCAATCTCAGCTCCAAACCCAGCAGTCATGGCATCTTCATGTACGATCAGGCATCTGTTGGTTTTTCTAATGGAAGCTAGAACAGCTTCTTTGTCCCAAGGCATGATGGTTCGAAGATCAAGTATATCGGCAGAGATTCCAGTTTCTTCTGTTGCGGCTTCACAGCGTTCACACATGGCACCCCAGGTTACCAGTGTAATATCAGTACCTTCTTTTAGTAGATTAGCTTTTCCAAAAGGGACAACAAATTCATCACCTGGATAAGGCCGTCGAGCATAGCGGTTGTCATTGAGGTTTCTATGCTCGAAGAACATGGTCGGATTGTCACTTCGCATAGCAGATCTAATTAATCCCACAGCATCCTGCGCATTGGAAGGAAAGGCTACCTGCCATCCAATGGCATGAGCGAACATTACTTCATTCGTTACCGAGTGCCAGGGATCTCCAACTTTGGCAAATCCTCCGGGCATACGTACCAGGATTGGAGCAGCAAAACGATTAGCTGTACGCCAGCGGGTTGTTCCGCAATTGTTCAATTGCTCCATTGCTGGATCAGCATATTTTCTGAATTGGATCTCTGCGACAGGCATTAGTCCAGCATAGGCCATTCCCACCGCACGACCTATGATTCCTTCTTCGGACAGACTAGTGTCAAATACACGGTCATCTCCGTGTTTGCTTTGCAATCCCATCGTTACCGCATGAACGCCACCTTTCATTCCGACATCTTCTCCAAAAACCAATAATTTTTTGTTGGTTTTCAATTCATAATCAAGCGCCAGGTTGATGGCTTCACCAATGTTGATTCTTTTCTTATCGGGAGATGGTTCTTCACTGCTTTTGGGAAATTTGTGTCCTGATTTTCTAAGGCCTCCAATGCCCTGAACTTCATCTTCGGAGTAAACAAACCGTTGAGTTTTTTCGGTATCTGGTACCGGACGTGCAAGAGCAGCTTTGGCAGCTTTGTCCACTTCTGCCTTCGCCTCCTTTTCCATTAAATCCCAATATTTCTGAGATACTCCATTGTCCAACAGGTGTTTTTTTAAAGCAGTCAATGGATCGTTTTTGACTTCTTGTTTCACCAACTTTTCAGGCTTGTATGCCTGGTTGTCCTGGTAGGAGTGTCCATTCAGTCTTGGAACGGTCAAGCGAACCATTGCCGGACCTTTTCTTGCTCGAACGTGATCGGTGCCAGCTTTCAGCATCTTGTATGCCTCTTCAGGGTCGGTTCCACTTCCTTGCCAAATTTCAAGGTTTTTAAATGAGGCCAGGTTATCGGCAATATTTGCACCGGGAGTTTGGAATTCGCTTGTTACGGAGATTCCATATCCATTATCTTCAATATAA
>JANQST010000159.1 GCA_028279155.1 Cyclobacteriaceae bacterium | reverse complement strand
GATTATTGTACCTGTTCTGTTCACGATTGTGTATCGAATTAAGTACAGGGTTTTTGCCAGGAAGGCACAGCCCGAGGAGATAATGGCGAAGGCTGCCTAATGAAAAATAGGCGCACGAAATATATCAACCTTTGCTGCGATTTTACGTTAATTGACCTATGGGTTATGAACTTATTAATAAAGGGAAGAACCGTCGGTTAGGTTTAAGTTATACATAACTCTCTCGTGCCATGCGAGAGAGTTTTTTAGTTTATGAGCAGGATCTATTTTATTGTTTTTTTACTCACGCTTTATTTCGCCCTCGACTTTTACCTTTTTGTGGCGGTCAGATCGATGTTGGAGGGAGCTTCTGTTTGGGTTAGGAGAGGAGTGATCATTGCTTATTGGGTAATTAGTGTATTGGCAGTGACTGGAGTATTGATGTATACTCGAATTGATCCAAAAGTATTTAAGAACCTACGATTATATATAACTACGTTCTTCTTCATTCTTTTTATGGGAAAGGCATTGGCATCCATTTTCCTATTAGTGGATGATTTGAGGAGAGCATTTACGTGGTTAGTTAACCTGTTTCCTTCTTCAGAAGATAAGTTTTCTACCTCCAGGTCAGACTTCATGGCCAAGTCTGCATTGATAGCGGGTGCTGTTCCAATTGCCGCCATGAGCTTCGGAGTTATTTCTGGAGCTCACGATTATAGGGTCAGAAGGCGACTCATTGAATTTCCAAACCTGCCTAAGGCTTTTGACGGTCTTCGTGTTGTTCAGATCTCAGATATTCATACAGGGAGCTTCTTCAACAAAACTGCGGTTGAAGGTGGCATTGACATGCTTAATGCTGAGAAGCCGGACGTATTCTTCTTCACAGGTGACCTTGTCAACAACAGGAGTGAGGAAGCCAAAGATTACCTGGATGTCTTCAAGAAGGTTCAAGCTCCATTAGGTAAATTTTCTGTAATGGGAAATCATGATTATGGGGATTATTCCAGTTGGCCCTCTAACCAGGCGAAACAAAAAGACATTGAGGATCTTCATGCGATGCACGGATATATGAATTGGGATCTTTTGCTGAACAACAACAGAATTCTCAAAGTAGATGGGGAGGAGCTAGCTATTTTGGGATGTGAGAATTGGGGAGCCGGAAGATTTTCCAAATATGGCAATATGAGGGAAACAATAAAAGGTGTTGAGGATCACCCATTTAAGATTTTACTCTCACATGATCCAAGTCACTGGGATGCACAGATCCGACCCGACTATGCTGATATTGACCTTACCCTTGCAGGTCACACGCATGGATTCCAGTTTGGAGTTGAATTTGGAGACTTTAAGTGGAGTCCGGCACAATATCGATACAAGCAGTGGTCAGACCTTCATCAAGAAAATAATCAATACCTCTATGTGAACAGAGGCTATGGTTTCATCGGGTATCCTGGAAGGATTGGAATACTTCCGGAAATTACAATTCTTGAATTAAAATCAGTATAGGTAGGGTTTTCCTGCAACGGAATGTTATAACTGTATTAATCTTCATGTCATAGGTTGATAGGTGATTTTTACAGGTGATTAGGTGAAAAAGAGGCAATGCCTCTTTTTCTTTTTTATCTTTCCGCCGCTATGACAAAAAAGCTAAATCAATTTCGTCAATTCATCGAGGTAGACTTGTGGCGTCTTAAGTTGAAGTCTCTACCACGAGGAAAAAGATATGGCTATGGTTTTATCCGGGTTTGGATCATAGCAATCAAGGAATTCATTGATGATAAATGCACAGAAAAGGCATCCGCTCTAACCTATTTCTCGATGCTCTCCATAGTTCCGGTTGTAGCCATGCTTTTCGCCATTGGCAAAGGATTTGGGATTGAAAAATTGGTTGAGCAACAGCTGTCTAATCTTCTTTCCGGGCAAGAGGAGATTCTGAAACAGATTCTTCCATTGGCACAGAACATGTTGGGTGGAACAAACAGTGGAGTGATTACAGGGATCTCTCTTTTGTTTTTGATCTATACTGTGATTCGACTCTTGATGAATATCGAAGAAGCATTCAATGATATGTGGGATATTAAGAAAAGCCGACGATGGGAGCGAAAGATTTCAGATTACGTGGCAGTAATATTATTGGGCCCGGTATTACTTATTGTTGCCAGTAGTGCTACAGTTTTTGTGACGAGTCAAATTCAAAATTTTGTAGCAGATTTCGAAATCTTAACTCAATTGAAGTCTGGGATTTTCTTTCTGCTCAAGCTTTTACCATACACACTTATTTGGCTACTTCTGACCTTGTTGTATTTGATTTTTCCAAATACACGCGTTAAGATATTTCCTGCTTTGGTGGCTGGTATTCTTGCGGGAACCTTGTATCAATTGACACAATGGGGCTTTATCAATCTCCAATTTGCCTTCTCTCGATACAATGCGATTTATGGTAGTTTAGTTATACTTCCACTCTTTTTGATCTGGCTTCAATTGAGTTGGTTGATTGTGCTTTTTGGAGCTGAATTCGCATATGGTGTCCAGTATGTGAATGAATGGACGATGAAAAGTGATAAGCTGAAAGTAAGCTTGAATCATAAGAAAAAACTGATGTTGCTTCTCTTGTACCGAGTGGTCAAGAATTTTGAAATGAAAAAGGGAGCAATGGCACTTTCAAAGCTTGCCGGATCAGTGAATATTCCTCGAAAGTATGTGATTGATATTTGCCATGAATTGGAGAAGTCCAAGCTCATCACAAAGGTAGAATCGGAGAGTACATCGTATCAGCCTAGTTTTGATATAAACAAAATGGACTTTCATACGGTACTGGAAATGTATGAGACAGAGGGGATGGGTGAATTCGATGATAAAAAGAGTGAAGCTTTTTTAGCAATAGAAAATTCCTTGGAAGAGATAGATAGTAAATGGAAGGACTCTAGCTCCAACCGCTTAATCAAAGATTTATGATCGTTGCTTGAACGACCATGTGAATTCAAACTCAGCAACTACGGTTCCGTCTTTCATTTTCCCTGTTGACTTCAACGTTGCTGTTTCAGCTTCTCTGGAATGGATACATTTTTCAACCGCTTCAAAAGCTTTCATACCGTCCTCGCATGTAAAGTATACTCGATCGGTAGCCTTTTTTAGGAATGTCGCTTTTAGGTCAACAATGATTAATGCGACTGAAGGTTTTCTGCCAGTAACAGCCAGGGAACAACTAACCGCTGTTGAGAATTCAGCACCCATGCTCAACACTGCGAAATAGGTAGAACGGAAGGGGTTTTTGTTTAGTCGTTTATATGGAATGGAGGTAACGCACTTTTCAGCGCTAAGTTCTTTGACTCTCAGCCCAGCCAGCCAAGCCATAGGAAGATTTTTAAACAGAAAGATGGAAAGCAGGGATCCTTTAGTCAGGCGAGAAGCAATTTTCTTTTGCTTGGGGCCTAACTCCATCCTTGTTCTTCTTGGGTCTTCTCAGCTTCAAGGATTTTTTTCTTCTCCTTGTTCATGAAATACTTTTCAAGAGATGATTCGAGCACTTTTACGATTACAAAAAGAACTCCTAAGATCCCTAGTCCTACATAAGGGATGTCAATGCTCTCTTCTATGAGTGGCTCTATAAATATCTGTTCTAGGATAAAAAGAACAAGTGCCACAGAAAGCATGATGGTTGATGCTCTTCGTCCGACTCTTGCCTGAGCCAATTGATCTACTGTTGTCTTTAGCTCAATGTTTTTGAACTTAATCTCCTCGTTTTGATCCTTAATTTGAATGTTGGCGTTATCGAGCTTTTTTTGGAGTCGGTCTGAAACTCTAGTGATTACCTTAGCTTGGGCAATTAGTTCTTCGTACTCGTCAGAGAATGAATCAAGATCTTCTTTGTAAACCGCGTGGCTATCAATTTTTGATCTAAACTTTCTGAGACTGTTAATCTCATCGTAATAAAGTTCCTGATTCTTATCCATTCAACCTATTCGATCTTACTAGTCTTCCTCGATCTCTCTGAAATTGAAGTCTAAATCCAGTAAGTCGCTATAATCTTCGCCTGCTTCCATCATATCATCATCGCCTTCTTCATAATACCAGTTTATAGTAATGGACTTTCCACTATCTTCAATTTTGCTCAATCGCTTGAAGACATCAAAAAGACATTTTGATGAGCTGGTATTGAAATATTCGAATGCAATGTTTGCGGTAAATTGTTCTCCGCCGGAAAATGCATACTCGTCCAAGTTATCCAAAACCTTCTGATAGAATTCAATGGAATTTTCAGGACTAGATCTTCCTTTCATTTCCAGTATTCCCTCGTCAGGATCGAAATTTACTAGCGGTGTAGTTCTCGTTGGCTCAATGAATACTTTTTCCATATTTCCACGACTATTTATAACTCCTTATTATTAGCTGATTTTTCCTTTTAAACTTCTTCTATTCTTGGCAATCTCACCTGGAAGGTGAAGTAACTGATGGTGCTGGTTACAGGTTGGAATTTATATCTGAGTTTTTGCCCTGCAGTCTTTCTTGCGATATCAATAAATCCTAACCCGCCAGTTCCTTTGTCTGAAAACTCTTGTTCAGCAAGTACCTTTTTATACAATGCCCTCAATTCATCTGCTGATACTGCATTTATGTCATCAAGTCTTTTTTGAATCAATTCAATTTTGTCAGTTGGAATGTAATTCCCAGTTTGTAAGCTGTAAAACCTTTTTCGAGCTGCAATCATAATAAGTGCGGAATGCGAATCATAGCTACTTATTTGTTTGTCGTCCGAATTCACCTCGTCTAAATGATAGTATAGGTTTTG
>JANQST010000132.1 GCA_028279155.1 Cyclobacteriaceae bacterium | reverse complement strand
AATTATGTGACATTCATTGCTATTCTTATTGCTTGCATGGGCCTACTCGGTTTAAGTATGTTGATCGTCAATCAGAAAGTAAAGGAGATCGGTATACGTAAAGTGCTTGGGGCATCAGTGCTTAATGTTACAATGCTTTTTTCCTCAAGATTCATTGGGTTGGTTTTGATTGGACTTGTTTTGGCCTGTCCTGTTGCCTACTACCTCATGGATCAATGGTTGGATGGATTTTCTTATCGTATAGTTATTGAATTCCAGCCCTTTATTCTCGCTTTCCTTATTGTATCCGCATTATCTATTTTAACGATTGTGATTCATACAACGAAGGCGGCACTAACAAATCCAGCGGAATCCTTGAGAGATGAATAAAAAGGACTAAGGTTTTCTTAACTAAATTGAGGGGACACTGAATTGATTTTTTCGTATTATCACGAATGGTTAAAATCAATTCCATCCTTGTAACGCTTATTCTATGCCTCTCTTGTACCTCACAACCCTCAAATGAGGAATCAAGAAATGATGTGTGGCTTGATCCTTCGCTAAATCTAAATAGCCCCTCCCAATCAATTGTAGTCTGGTTTGAAGATCAGTTTCTTGAAAACGGAGACTCTTTTTTGAAAAGAATCAAAGATTTTGATGGTCAAAAGCGAAGTGAGGTTAGAGATTCAATAATTGCTGAGCTAAAGGCTAAAAGTGCAACTTCCTTAGAAAGGGTACAAACGCAATTGTCAGACTTGATGGAAAGGGGAGAGATTGATGCCCTAAAGAAACATTGGATTATCAATGGGTTTAGTTGTGAAGCTACGAGCAGTGCGCTTAAAGAAATACAAGATTTGCTAGGTGTCGATAAGATCTTTTTGAAGCAACCTCCATTTGTTCCTAATGGAAGAGATCGAGGACCTGAATACCTACAAACCATTCCTACGTCAAGGTTTTCAACCGATGCGGTGGAAGATTATCCCTGGAATATTGAAATGATCCGTGCACCTGAGGTTTGGGAGTCCTACCAAATCATAGGAGAAGGTACCTTGAATGTGGTTCATGATTTTGGCTTCAAGCTTGATATTCCACCTTTAGCTGAAACGATTTACGTGAATGAGGGTGAAATTCCCGGAAATGGAGTTGATGATGATAACAACGGCTACATCGATGATTATCATGGCTATGATTTTGATGGAGGCATTGCCAACCTAAACAACCCTTTTGTTCGTAGGTCAACCATTATTCATGGCAATGCATGTGCGGCAATGATTTCAGGAACTTTTGCGACAAATTCTCAACAAGCCATTGGAATTGCACCCGGCTCTAAATGGGCTCCAGTAATTGGTGGATCTAATATTGAACAGGCAGTGGAATGGGCAATTGAACAAGGAGCTGATACGTATAGCATGAGTTTTTCTCAACCCAATTTGGGAGAATACCGATCACATTGGAGAAAAGTGATGGAGCATGGAACGTTTTGTGGTGTGGTTTTCATTTCCGGAGCTGGAAATTTTGCAGCAGGTCCAAATGCAGTACCAGTCCCGGTCCAGATGCGAAACCCTGAAGATATTCCAAATGCGGTGCTGGGAGTGGCTGGAGTTGGAGAAGACGGAAATCGACCGGTGTTCAGTAGCCAGGGCCCTGTGGAATGGGATACTCAATATTACAAAGAAGGAAGAGTGAACAAGCCAGACTTTGCAACTTTGAATTATCAGATTTCGTGTGTCGATCCTGAAGGCAATCTATCCAACATGGCAAGTGGAAATTCGGTTGCAGGACCTCATATAGCAGGCATTGTCTCCTTAATGCTCTCAGCCAACCCAGATTTATTTCCATGGGAGGTGAAGGAAATTTTAAAGAAGACGGCAGAAGACATTGGAGCTCCCGGATTTGATTATCAATCAGGTCATGGATTTGTTAACGCTTTTGATGCAGTTTCTGAGGCACTTAATTGGAAGAAATAGTCTTACCATTTTAGCTGGTTTTTGCTCCTATGTTGTAGGCTTTTCTCATGTATTCATGTAATTCATTTGTTATGTCGCTTTTCGTAAAGAGCTTGAAATGATGAACATAGGCTTTTTTAGTTACTTCATCTATTTTGTGAAAGCAGCTTGTATTTGTGAATTTTTCAGGAAAAACCAGATGGCCATCGAGGAAGTCTTGGCCAAGTCTATTGATGGAAGCAAATCTCATTCTGTTGTTTAATGCGATTCGTGTCTTTGCTGGGTGCAATTCAAAATCTCCAATTTTTTTGAATTCATCAATTAAATAATGATAGAGCTGAACTGCATTTTTTGATTTTCCACTCAAAAAGTTATCTATAGTATTTGTTCCACAGGAATGCCATTGATTTGTATTAATGAATTTTTGATCACACTTTGGACACCTCCACATACTACTTGTTTTCGAATGGGCTTCTTGAAAAAACGCGATTAATAATGGGAACAAAAACTTCGAGTTTCTCTGATTGAAATTCCGGATCAAAGGAACATTGATCCCATTTCTCGCAAAAGTCAACTGCTGATTGATAATATGGATGGTCCGTATACCTTTCTCGTAAATTGCGATCAGCTTCATTTAGACTTTTGTTGTAGAACATTTGAAAAGTCCCGTGATGACGTACTACCCACTCAACTTCTTCGCTTACAAATGGGCGTAGAATTTCAGCAGCAACCTGACCATGAGTAAAGGGAGCTAACATATCCCCGATATCGTGCAGTAGTGCAGCAACCACCCAATCATCTTCAGCTCCATCTCTCATAGCGCGTGTGGCGCATTGCAATACGTGCTCCAGTCGATTGATCTTGTATGCGCCATCGTCCTTCTCCATTTCCTTGAGGTGCTCAATGAGTCGGCTCGGAAGTTCTTTTGCAGTTTTCTGATCATTTTCTTTAATAATCAGATAATCTTCCACCGTGCCATCCTTCATGGCTGTGAATCCTACGGTTTTACCTTCATTTGACATCAGTATCCTTTTTTTAGGTCAACAAACAAATCATTTCTTTCACCATCCTTAATTGCACGATAGGCGCGTTCAAAACAGGAAGTAACGTCATCAATGGTTGTCAAACCCGATTGGTGAGGTGATATAAGCACCTTTTCGTTGTTCCATAAAGGAGAATCCTTTGGGAGGGGTTCCTGTGGGAATACATCCAGTATTGCTTTTTTCACATAGCCGAAAGAGATGGCTTCATTGAGTGCATTTCCGTTGATAGCATCTCCTCTACCAACATTGATGAAAATAATATTCTTGAATTGTTTGAAAAATGACGTGTCAAGCATAAACGAAGTTTGTAACGTGCTTGGGAGTGCACTGATTACCACATGGATATCACGTAATTCTGAGATTGTTTCCCAGTCGCATGTTTTGTGAAACGGAGCAACGGCATGACCGGACCTGTTTAAGCCAATGGTCTGCTTGACAAGACCATTCAGCTGGTCGGCAATTCCTTGTCCGATTGAACCAGTGCCCAAAATGAGTACATTGAGATCTGATAGATTGGAAGGCGGATGTTGTTTCCAGGTCGCTTGTTTTTGTTGCTCGTAGATTGGAAATATCGATTTTACTTCTGCCAGAATGTAGGCCAGGCAAAATTCTCCCATCTGCTTGCCAAGATTTCCGGTTGTTCTGGTAATGATTGTATCCGAATTGAGAGATTTTAGGTTCAAATATGAATCTACTCCGGCACCAAACGCATGAATCCATTTGATGTGCGATGCATCTTCTTCATGCAGAAAATTGAATCCGGCAATGGCGTTTACCTCGTGCAGGAGTGATTCTATTTCATTCTTTGAATTAACCTTGATGATTTGAATT
>JANQST010000113.1 GCA_028279155.1 Cyclobacteriaceae bacterium | reverse complement strand
AGAAGCGACTACTTTACCTGAATGAGTTAGCAAGAGCCTACCGATCGAACGATGAAAGAGAGTTAGCAAGTAAGTACGAGAACTTATTCACTGAGTACTATGCAATCATTGCTGGAGACCAGGTAGATAGATCCAATCTTTAAGCGGAATTTTTTATTTCTGTTTAAGGAGGAATTTTTTAGCCATTTTAAACCTGGCTGATTCATCCTGAACAATTAGGAAGTAGTAACCTGTGGCGAAATCCTTTAATGGAATTCTATATTTTCCATAACCCAACTCTTCCGGTTCGATTGTCATTTTGTTTCCAATCATTGAGTTAAGCTCGAAAGTTACGTTCTTCAAAGAATTATCGAATTCAACAATAATGTATTCAACTGCTGGGTTAGGATATACGCTAATATCTCCTTGTGGAGAAATGTTATTGCCTGAATCCTGTGCTAGAGTCGTAAAACTGAAGGCGATGGCGAACGATAATATGATCAGTTTATTGCGCATTCTTATTATACAAATTACGCATTTTTTTTCAGTTTGTTCGCTATCCTGATAAAATATTAATGGTTAAATAACGTTAATTAGCGCGGTTTTGATAGTACTATTCCAATAAATTATTGATTTTAACCGTTCTGAGGCAGTTTTTACTTGAATTCCCATTTTTGTCGAAAAAATTAGAAGCTTAATCTAATTCTAACAGTGAGGTCCGCAATTAGACACTTTTTCTCAAAAAAGAGTTGGAAATGTATGAAATAATATCTGATGCTACCAGGCCAATTTCTCCGATTTCTTCTACTGCCAGATCCCCGGCCAACCCATGAATGTATACTCCTAACCGAAGTGCGTCAAGCGGTTGCAATCCTTGAGCCAGAAGAGAAGAAACCACACCCGTCAAAACATCTCCACTTCCTGCTGTAGCCATCCCCGGGTTGCCGGAAGGATTAAAGTAGATGTTCCCATCACTACTACAAACAGCAGAATAGGCTCCTTTTAGAACAACATTGAGTTTGTATTCCAAGCAAAATGATTTGAGCAGCTCCAGTTTTTCAAAATCATCTTTCCATTCTCCAACAAGGCGTTTGAATTCTCCGGGATGTGGTGTGAGGATTGATTCCTCTGGTACATGTTCCAATAAGGTGTTATTTAATGCCAGAATATTTAAAGCATCCGCATCAAGTACTATGGGCTTAACTACTTGCTTTAAAAAAATCTCAAGAGCATTTCTAGTTGACTCCTCAGTACCAACCCCGGGACCAATGGCAATCGTGGACTCATTCACATGTATTTCAGAAATGTGATCCTGCTCTTTATCAGCCACAACCATAGCTTCAGGAACGGATACTTGCAGAATGTCGATTCCGCATTCAGGTACATGAACATTTATCAAGCCGACACCTGCTCTTAAGGCAGCTTTGGCACATAATACAGCCGCTCCCATTTTCCCATAACTACCCGCTACAATCGACAATTTTCCAACTTGTGATTTATGTGAGAACTTTTTCCGCTCCGGAATCAACCTCTCTAGTTGCTCCTCTTCTGAAATGAAAAATCTGGTTTCCTGATCATCTATGAAACCTTGGTGTAGCCCAATGTCGACCACATGCCATTCGCCCACATATTGGTAATATTCTGGTTGAAAAAAGATCAGCTTTGGGGTTTGAAATGAAATGGTGTGATCAGGTCGAAATGCAGGAGATTCACTTTGCATTGGAGCATCTGAAAATACCCCAGATGCAATATCTATAGCTACTCTGGCAACGTTTTGTTTATTTAGAAATTCAACAAGCTCTGAGGCCAAGCCTTCTAATGGCCGTGTTAGTCCTGACCCAAACAGCCCATCAATCACAATTTGGTTCTCTTCTAATATTGGAAAATCTGAATGGTTCGTAAGTTGGATGTAATTTTTTGTGAGATTTAGGTTTTTTTCAAAATCAGGAGACCCAGCAACTCCCAGTACGAAGAATGAAACCTCCCAACCTTCATATAGCAGCATTCTTCCAATAGCTAAGCCATCTCCACCGTTGTTCCCTGTCCCGCAAAAAATTAAAACAGGTTTCTTCGTTGTGAAAAGCTCTGTGAACTTCATCACAAAGGCTCTTGAAGCCCGCTCCATTAAGTCGATGGAAAGGATAGGCTCATTTTCAATCGTGTATTGATCAGCAGCCCTGATTTGTGATGCATTTAAGATCTTCATTCTAGCGATCCACTTCTCCCATCAACAAATCTAAGGAACCTACAATTGCAAAAAGATCTGCAATCATACATCCTTTAGATATTTCCGGAAGCACGGAAAGGTTTGAGAAGCTTGGGCCACGAGCTTTGCATCTGAATGGTTGATCAGACCTTCCATCTGCCCGAAAAAAGAATCCCAATTCGCCTTTAGGGTTTTCGGCCCTTACATATAGATCCTGGGCTTTAGGTCTGATTTTCTTTGGGACCATTTGTCTTGGATCAAATTCTCGAGTTCGCTTATGGTCACCAAGAAGTTTTTCCACGCATTGTTCAATGATCTTAACTGATTCTAAACACTCCATGTATCGAACCCAATTTCGGTCCCAGCAATCCCCTATGTTTCCCATCTCACCTTTCCCAATTGGAACATTGAATTCTATCTCAGGATAGACGCTGTACTTATCAACTTTTCTAAGGTCAAATTTTAATCCAGAAGCTCTGATCATTGGTCCTGTAATTCCGTAATTGACAGCCAAATCCAGAGGTAGAACACCAACATTAGCCGTTCTTTCAATAAAGATCTTGTTTGAGATCAGAAGCGTTTCAACTTCTTTCAGCTTGGGTTTGAGGTAATCAACAAATTCCTTGGCTTGTTCTTCGAACCCTACAGGTAGATCATAAAACAATCCTCCCACCCAAATATAGTTGTACAACATCCTGGCCCCGCTGGCCCATTCTAGCATTCGAAGGATATGTTCACGATCCCGCATCATCCACAAAAACGGAGTGATAGCACCAATGTCTAATCCGTATGTCCCGATGGAAACAAAATGCGAGGCAAGCCGATTCAGCTCCGCGACAAGAACTCGAATGTATTCAACTCGTTTAGGGATCTCTTGATCTATATCCAGCATTTTCTCCACCCCCATAACGAATGCCCATTCATTGTTCATTGCAGCCACATAATCCATCCTGTCTGTGTAAGGAATCACCTGATTATAAGCCAATGATTCAGCATGTTTTTCGAAACACCGATGTAGATACCCAATGTGAGGAACTACATCTTTAACAATTTCTCCATCAGAAATGACCTCAAGTCGTAGCACACCATGTGTTGCCGGATGCTGAGGCCCCACATTGTCGATCATCTCTTCGCTTTTCAAATCAGACTCTTTGTGCTTAAGAGGCTCGAATTTTTGAAGATATGTGGACGATAGTGTCAAAGGAATCTTAGTATTTAACTTTAACCTCGTGATATTTCTCCTGCTCCACATAATCTTTTTTCAATGGAAATCCCTCCCAATCATTCGGGAGCAAAATTCTCCTTAGATTGGGATGATTATTGAAGTGTATTCCATACAGGTCATAAGCCTCTCTTTCGTGCCAATTTGCCCCATTCCAAATATCGGAGACAGAATCAACGGACGGTTTGGGGCGGTCAAGCACAACTTTTATCATGAAATGTAAATCATAGGGAATACTATAGAGGTTGTAGATGACCTCCATAGTTTCGCTCTCAGGTCCATTATCAAGGCCAGTAAGGCAAGACAGCTGATCGAAGTATGTTTGCTCATTTGCATGAAGCAACACACAAACTGAATGAATAAATTCAGGCTTAATCAATAAGGCCTGAGGTGAAGAATTTTCATCTTCTCCAATAATCGAATCTGGAAACTCAGATTGGATAAGTTCTTTGAGTTGATCAAGCTTCATTTTTCTGTTCCATCAGTTTCTCAAGCGCCTTTGGTCGCATGATCGATTCTGATCTTATTTTCTCCTGGAGTTTCAAAAAACCACCAATCAACGCCTCGGGCCTCGGTGGACATCCCGGAACATACACATCAACTGGAATTACCCGATCCACACCTTTTAACACATGGTAGCCATGTTCCCAATAAGGTCCGCCACAATTGGCACAAGAGCCCATCGAAATCACATATTTAGGCTCTGCCATTTGTTCGTACAATCTTTTGACTCTATCGGCCATCTTGAAGGTCACAGTGCCAGATACAATCATGACATCCGCTTGCCTGGGAGAATTCCGGGGAATGATTCCAAATCGATCCAGGTCATAAGCAGATGAAGCTGTGGACATAAATTCAATGGCACAACATGCCAAGCCAAAACCAACCGGCCATAAACTGCTAAGACGTGCCCAGTTTAGTAAGTCATCAAGTTTTGAAACAATGATGCCTCCTTCTCCGGTTTTCAAACCTCCTATTTGGGATATCTCAGTTTCGTTCATTAAACTCTTTGTAAACTTCTTGCGGAATTTTTGATTTGAATTCGGATGCTTGTGGCTTAGGTCGAACCCATCCAAGCATCCCTTTGGCCCACACATAGCCAAGTCCAACTGCCAATATTCCAATAAAAATAAATGTTTCGATTAATGAAAATTGAGCCCATAAACCATTGGTTTCTAGTATCAATTTTTCATCACCAAAAACTGTGGCCCATGGAAATAGAAATACCAGCTCAGCTTCAAACAAAAGAAAAATCAATGCGATCACATAGAACCTCACATTGAACTTACCCCAGGCAGACCCAATGGGTTCTTCCCCTGATTCGTAGCTCTTCTGCTTTTCAGGGGTTGGGTTAGAAGGTCTCAAAATTCTACCAACCATTAGCATGATTATTACAAATCCTAGTCCTCCGGTCATGAAGAGAAGTACTGTTCCAAAACCACTGATTTCAGTCATACGGGGAAATTACAGAATTATTGGAATTTAGCTTAGAACTCTAAGGGATCAAGGTGCTTAAAATGTCCATTCTGTTTGATCCTGTCTTGTGCATTTTGAGCCCGCTCCAAAGCAGGAATTAGTCGTTGCAAATGATCAATTGCAAACTGTAAACGTTCACTTTCTTTTCTCATCTCTAGCAGGGAGTATTCTTCTTCCGGTTTCAGACCGATCTTATGTCCAATTTCAAATACAGAGTTTATTCCGGAAATATCTGGCGTTTCTAATTCACCCAGCCACCCGAATAACTCAATCACAAGTTCTTTGAACCTGACCAACTCACTCAAGTCCTTGTCGTTTTCATCTTCCAAAAATTGTATGGTTCCACCTGCATATAGTTTTTCTCGCCATGGATTCTGAAAATTGATTACTTCAAATACTCTCAACCCTAATGTCTTGATATCCATTCTGCCATCTGAGTACTCTTTTGTCACCTCTACGATTTTTACCTCCGTTCCTAGTTCGACCTTGTTCAACACGTGCGATGCTATGCCAAAAGTCAGCCCTTCATCCAGGCAATCTCTGATCAGCTGCTTGTAGCGGGGTTCAAATATGTGAAGATTGACTCCCTCCCCCGGGAAGGCAACAATATTTAGAGGAAAAATTGGTAACTCTGTGGACATCAATGATCAAACTCGTTTTATCAAAAATAGTTTGGTAGTTTAGACCTATGAGCAAAGTTATGATCAATCAGGGAAGAAGTGTGCCTCTAACCTTCAGACTTGTGGCTATGGGGCTTGTAATAGCGTTAATTGTCTGGATAATACAAAACCTCCCCGAAATGATTGCCATTCTTTCGGCCATCGCTTTTTCAATGCTGATTCCGATGCTTTGGTTCTCTTTTCAAATTCTAACAATAAACCCTGAATCAAAAGAAATTCATTATGGCACATGGGTTATGGGATACAAGTCAGGTAAACCAAAAAAATACACCTCACTTGAGAAGATCTTTATTAATAAAGTTAAGACCAGTCAAAATATGTATTCTCAAACGAACAAGGGTCTCACTGTAAGAGGTGTTGAGTTTCATGCATATCTCAAATATGATGAAGGCGAGAAAATTTTCCTGGACAGTGATCAGGATGAAAAACGCCTGGAAGACAAGATGATAAAAATCAGGGAAAAACTGGGCCTGAGTTAAACACTTGTCTCTTCGCATCTGATTAGTTTTGCCCAACTTCAAAGATGTATGGCAAAATTTCATTCGCTCACAATCAAAGCTATTTCAAAACCGACAGAGGAATCTGTTGCCATTTCATTTGATATTCCCGCTGCTCTGAAAGATGAATTTCAGTTTATTCAGGGTCAACACTTGACCTTGAAAAAAGATATTGACGGAGAAGACACCAGGCGTACCTATTCTCTATGTACCTGTCCGCTCGATGAGGATCTTACAGTGGTAGTTAAAAAACTAAAAGGAGGAAGATTCTCAACCTTTGCCAATGAGCAATTGAAGCAAGGAGATGAGATTGAAGTCATGCCTCCACATGGAAGTTTTTTTACAGAACTCAATGCCAACAATGAAAAAACGTACGTTGCATTTGTCGCTGGAAGTGGAATCACGCCTGTTATTTCCATACTAGAAACTACACTCCGAAGTGAGCCAAAAAGTGAATTCATTTTGTTTTATGGCAATCGGAAAACCAGTACGATTATCTTCCAGGAGCGTCTAGAGGCTTTGAAGAATAAATTTCTTGGAAGGTTAAGCTTGTATCATATTCTTGATGAAGAACGTCAAGAATCTGATCTTTTCAATGGGATGATTGACCAAGAAAAGATTACACAGTTTGCTAAGGTATTTTTTGACCCATCAAAAACGGACGAATTTTTTACATGCGGTCCTGAACCCATGATGCTAACAGTAAGGGATACACTCAAAGATCTCGGTGTCGCAGAAGAACAAATCCATTTAGAACTATTTACTTCCCCGGCAGGGAAATTAGGAACAACACAAAAAGTAGTTGAGCATAAAAAAGCGCAAAGTGAGATAACAGTTGTTTTGGATGGCAATAGCATTACGTTCCCTTATGACTCAAAAGAATCAATTCTTGATGTGGCATTTCAGAATGGAGCAGATCTACCATACGCGTGCAAAGGCGGTGTTTGTAGTACTTGTGTTGCCAGGATAGAGGAAGGTGAAGTTGATATGGAAATTAATTACGCACTTGAACCAGATGAACTTGAAAGAGGATTGGTTCTGACTTGTCAATCCAGACCGAAGACAGAAAAAGTAACATTGAGTTTTGATGTTTGAATTATAAGAACAAATCAATTGTTTGAACAGTTAACTACCTTTGAATAAAGTATTAGGAAGATGGACGAAAAGCAACTTGAGGATCACTTTAACGAGAAAATAGATCAGGATATCCGAATTGAACCAAAGGACTGGATGCCCGAGAATTATCGCAAGACATTGATCAGACAGATCTCTCAGCATGCCCATTCTGAGATAGTTGGGATGCTTCCCGAGGCTAATTGGATTTCAAGGGCTCCAACGTTAAGAAGAAAAGCAGCTGCTCTGGCAAAAGTTCAGGATGAAGCTGGCCACGGGCTTTATTTGTATAGTGCGTGTGAAACATTGGGCATCGATCGAGATACCTTGTTGGATCAACTTCATACGGGAAAAGCAAAATATTCGAGTATTTTCAATTATCCTACTTTGACCTGGGCAGATATGGGAGCGATAGGATGGCTGGTAGATGGCGCAGCAATAATGAACCAGGTACCGCTTTGCAGAACATCTTACGGTCCATATGCTCGAGCAATGATAAGAGTGTGCAAGGAAGAGTCGTTTCACCAGAGACAAGGTTTTGAGATCATGCTTACGCTTTGCAAAGGGTCTGAAGAGCAGAAGAAAATGGCTCAGGATGCATTGAACAGATGGTGGTGGCCAGCACTTATGATGTTTGGCCCAAGTGACAAGGATTCACCACATACCGAACAGTCAATGCGATGGAGGATCAAGCGTTTCACCAACGACGAGTTAAGACAGAAATTCGTTGACGCTACCAAACCTCAAGCAGACCTTCTTGGCATCTCGGTGCCAGATCCAGATCTAAAATGGAACGAGGAAGAAGGTCATTACGATTTCGGTGAAATCAATTGGGAGGAGTTCTTCAATGTGATAAAAGGAAACGGGCCTTGCAACAAGCAAAGAATTGATGCTCGAACGAAA
>JANQST010000104.1 GCA_028279155.1 Cyclobacteriaceae bacterium | reverse complement strand
ATGGCTTCATATTTTGATGAGCTGTTTCCGTACATCCGAAGTGTGTCCTACCCTAACAATAAGACGAAGCACTTGCTGGCCCTGAGCAAGAAATTGGTGGAGGATTACAACTCTGTGATACCAAATCAAATTTCTGAATTGGTAAAACTTCAAGGTGTAGGTAGAAAAACGGCTAATGTTGTGGTCTCAGTCCTCTACAATCAACCTGCTATGGCGGTTGACACGCACGTTTTTCGAGTCTCTAAAAGATTAGGGTTAGTGACACAAACAGCGAAGACTCCCTTAGAGGTTGAAAAGCAGTTGGTCCGGCATATTCCGGAAGAGTTTATTTCCAGAGCCCATCACTGGCTCATCCTTCATGGCAGGTATACCTGCCTGGCAAGAAAGCCAAAATGCGAAATATGTGAGATAACGCATTTTTGTAAATACTTTGAAAAGAATTTTTTGTAGTAGTCACCGAACAGATTAACAAGTTCTTCGAAAAAAATTGTTACTTCAACAATAAGCTATCATCTTTAGGCTGTGAAGATTTTGTATGTCCACCAATATTTTAAGACGCCACAAGAGGGGGGATCTATACGCTCATATTATTTAGCAAAAGGATTAGTGGATGCAGGGCATGATGTGGTGATGCTTACCACTCACAATCAAAAAAGAGGAGTTGTTGATGTAGATGGAATCGAGGTTCACTACTTACCTGTTTCTTATAAGAATGAATATGGATTCCTTCGTAGAATTTTTTCTTTTTTGCGATTTGTGAAGTTGGCAAAGAACGAGGCGAGCGCAATCGATAAGGTAGACCTGGCCTATGTGATGACAACACCACTGACCGCAGGGTTTATTGCTACTTATTTGAAGAAAACATTTTCAATCCCGTATTATTTTGAAGTTGGAGATTTGTGGCCTGAAGCTCCGGTTAAGATGGGGATTATTCGAAATAAATTTTTAAAAAAGTGGTTGTACTCGCTAGAGAAGAAATTCTATTTTGAAGCCGATAAGGTGATTGCCCTATCTCCAGCAATTCGGAATTACATCGAGAAAGTATCACCCCATACGAAGGTGCATGTAATACCGAACATGGCGGATTGTAATTTCTTTGATGCAGATCTGAGGATCGGAGATTATAGTAATCGCAACAACTTTCAGATAACTTATTGTGGTGCTGTTGGTCGTGCAAATCAATTGGAGTTTTTCCTTGAGGCCGCCAAAGAAACCAAGAATCAAAAGCTACCTGTTCATTTCAATATTCTAGGTGCTGGCTCTGAGTTTCAGCGCTTGAAAAGTCAATACCGAAAACTGTGGAATGTTTCATTCTATAACCATACCGATAAGAACGGTGTGAAAAAACTGCTCAATGAAAGTGATGCAGTGTATGTTTCCTTCAAAGATGTAAGTGTCTTGAATACAGGAAGCCCGAATAAATTTTTTGATTCACTCGCTGCTGGGAAGTTGACAATTATCAACTTCAAAGGTTGGTTGAAGAACATGATCGAAAGGAATAAATGTGGCTTCTATCATGATCCTCATTCACCAAAGAATTTTGTCAGGAAGCTAAATGTCTTTTTGAATAATCCGGACCAGTTGCAACGGTATCAGAAAAACGGACGCAAGCTAGCTGAATTATACTACGACAAGGAGATACAAATAACCAAACTTTTGAAGATACTTAACAACGAGTACAAGTTTGAGGTGAATGATTCCGAGGTTTATATCCTTACTGCCTAACCCGGTTTATATCCTGATTGAGTAAATATTTTGTTGTGATCTGTTTCTGCCATGAGCTGCTGAACGGAGATTCCGGTTTTTTCGGCATATGCATTAACGATTTGCCAGCCTAACCAGGCGCCAATACGTCCTGGACACTTATCACCTATTTCGTAAACGTTGGGCCGTTCTGCCAGGAATTTTTGTTTGATTGTATGGTTGGTTTCATAAAGCAACTTGTTCTGAATGAAGTTGGCCCAGATGATCGATTCATAAGTAAACGTGTCCTCCCACTCTTCTTCCGTATAGCCGATCAAAATGCGTTCAGGGGTGCAAGGCATAATCTTGCTCAGCAGATAATATGCTTTTCCAAAGTCAATCATTTCGGTTAGCATAGCGTCGCCTTTACCTGGTTTCGCATATTGACTTGAGATGAATTTGACAACTATTGAGGGGAGATGTTCTGCATCGTATCTTCTAAGGATATAGTTAGGAATATCCAGCGGTTTATAGGTGGCATTTTCCCCAACAAAAAAATCCATTCCAATCATGATGTGGTCATTAGAAATGAAAAGATCTTTATACAAACCCGTGACAACTGTTTGGACCTTTGGAGAAGTAGTTTCCGGATAATACTGCTTAAGGCGACCAAGGGCCTGTTCGATTTCAATTACGGTTTCCTCAAACGATTCGAAAGCCGCTACAGATTCAGCATACAATGTATCGATTGAAGGGTTGGAGATCAAGGTGAATATTCGGCTAGCAAGAATGGAATCATGCGGGTATTGATCAGCATCCAGGAAGTAATTAGAGAATTCCCTGTTTTCACTCAGAAAGGATTTCACTTCGCTTGCATTTTGAGATTGAAAAAGTTTTTCCTCTAGCCTTTCCACCTCCAATTCTATTGGCAATGGATTGACAGCATCTCTACAAGTTTCCCTTGAGCAAGCGTTGAACAAAACAAGTACGATCATTAGGAGTACTCCTCGCATAATATCTATTTTTGGCTCAAAATTTATGAGACGGTGATGTCTTGACAATTCGATTAATTAGAACGTGCAATTTTACACATGAGAATATCTAACAAACGATCCAAGATAAAATTTCTTTTCTGTTTATTTCTTCTTTTTTCCGTAGCTGCATCGGCGCAGGTAAAATTAGGTTTGAAATTGGCACCGGTAATTATTTCAAATAGAGTTGTGAATGATGCTCAGACAGCCAAGAATGATGGATCGGTTGTCAAAATGTCGATTGGTTTGATAGCAGATAAACCGCTCGCCGAAACCTACATGTTAAGTTCCGGACTTGTCTATGTTCCAAAAAGAGCAGCTTTCAGGGATGCTGATCTTGGGTTCAGCGAGGAATACAATGTTCAATACCTGCAGATCCCAATGACGGTCAAGCTTTTTACAAATGAAGTTGCTCCTGATCTAAAAGTATATTTCCAGGTTGGAGCCGGACTGGAAATAAAAGTGTTTGATGAAGCACTTGATCCATCATACAATTTGGTAGAGAGTTTTAATCCAGTTGATATCCCGGTAATTCTGGCAAGTGGAATTGAATATAGGGCTGGATTAAGTACCACGATATTCGCAGCTTTCTCTTATCAGCGAGGGCTCACCAATGTGATCAATCAAACGACCTCAGCTACTATCGATGATTTGGCCGTAAGAAGTACGGTGGTTTCAATCGACCTTGGAGTGAAGTTCTAGTAAGAGATCAGGGATTCGATCTTTTCTTTCAATCGGGAATTAGGTAGAAAGTTTTTTTCAAGATCGGCTGCAAAAGGTACAGGTGTGTCCAGACTAGCTTCT
>JANQST010000101.1 GCA_028279155.1 Cyclobacteriaceae bacterium | reverse complement strand
TCCGGGCTATGTTTCATTACCTGGTTGATGGAAAGCATATTGAATATGGCTTCATCTGTTCCTCCCTGATCATTCCCGAAGGTGTTTCCAAAACTTATCCTGAGAATATCGGTGTGACTTAATATTCCGATTAGCTTATCTCCCGATACTACAGGAATATGTCGGATGTGATATCTGCTGAATAGATCATTGGCTTCTTGCAATGAGTTATTGACATTTACAGTTTGTACATCCTGAGTCATTATGTTGGCTACTTTTTCTCGCTGTTTCATTTTTTTATGGGTTTTTATTTAGTCGCTCGATACTCCTGATCGATGAAATCGTCTTGCGATATCGGGATCTGGCAAAAGCGAAATTTTTGCTAGGTCTTTTCCTTCATAGTTAAGATGGTTCAGCACATAGCGAATTGTTTCTAATCGAGCTTTTCTTTTATTGTTTGCTTCTATTATAATCCAGGGACTATATGAGGTGTGCGTCCTGGAGAACATTTCTTTTTTGTATTTAGTATAGCTGTCCCAATGCTCCTGGGCCTTCTCATCAATAGGACTCAACTTCCACTGTTTCAATGGATCATCCTTTCTTGAGTCGAATCTCCGTTTTTGTTCTTTTTTTGAAATGGAAAGCCAAAACTTGATTATTTCTACTCCATCTTCATAAAGCATGTGTTCAAATTCAGGGACCTGGAGCAAAAAGGTTTTGTATTGTTCATCATCACAGAACCCCATTACAGGCTCGACGACAGCCCGATTGTACCAACTACGATCGTAAAAAGTGATTTCACCCGGATTGGGTAGGGTATCAACATATCGTTGAAAATACCACTGACCTTTCTCCATTTCGGTGGGCTTATTTAACGCAACCACTCGCATGGTCCTTGGATTCAGGTGTTCGATGAATCGTCTAATGTTACCGCCCTTACCTGCAGCATCACGGCCCTCAAAGATGATGGCAAGTCGACGGTTATTTATGTGAACATCACGTTGTAGCTTCACCAGCTCAATCTGAAGCTGCTCAAGCTCATCTTCGTATTTCAGGTTGAATAAGATATGCTCCAGGTCAAAATCCTTTGCTCTTAGTAATTTTTTTACTCCGCTATGGCTATTGATCAGCCTTAAGTCTTCCGCAGATATCTTAAAGTCAGTGGGAGCTATTCCATTTTCCTTAGGTTTTTCAATATTTAGTTTTTTTTCAGTACTCATATACTTGACCAAGGTATAAGACCTGAAAAATTGGGTATAGGAGTTAGCTCATGTGGGCGTTTGATTTAAATCAGATGACAGGATTTCGAATCTCCTTTTTCGAATTATTTTTCCCGACCCTTCAACCTCATAATAACTTTCAGTATGAAAGAAACTATTGAATCATTTATTTTGTCATCACTAAGCAGTTGAATCAAAAGACATGAAACTAAAGGTTTACTTATCAGGAGAAATTCATTCCAATTGGCGAGATGAAATCATAAATGGTAGTCAGGATCTTCCGATTGAATTTCTGACTCCGGTTGTTACGCATAGCGCGTCTGATGATGCCGGAGATGTGCTGGGAGAGGAAGAGAAGTCATTTTGGAAGGATCACAAAAGCGCGAAAGTCAATAGTATTCGAATTAAGACCAGTATTGAGCAATCCGATTTGGTAATCGTGAAATTTGGAGAGAAATACCGTCAATGGAATGCAGCATTTGATGCTGGATATGCTGCAGCTTTGAACAAACCTTATATTGTAATTCATCCGGAGGATTTCACTCATGCGCTTAAGGAGGTGGATGGCCAGGCAATGGCTGTCGCTGCAAGTGAAGAACAGGTTATTTCTATTTTGAATTATGTAACGACCCAGGAATAATTTGCTAGCTAGCTTCTACGCTGTAGATATTGACCTTGTTGCTTTTTCCTTTTAATAGAATATCACCAACGTGTAGACTTGAAAATGGAGCGTCCAGTTTAAGGCTGGATTGCAACTTTTCAGAAATCAGTAGACTTCTTCCAAGAACATTGCACTGCTCTTGAATCCTGGCAGCTGTATTGATGGCGTCTCCATGATACGCGATTTCCGTTTTGATTTCGCCAACTTCTGCAACTACAATCTCACCACTGTTCAATCCCGCCTTGAATTCGGGAATGACCCCATACTTTTTCATATAGTATTCTGATCTGCCTGCAAGCTTATCGCTGAACTCAAAAAAGGCCCGTAGGCAGTTCGAGTTTGTTAATCCCAACTCTTTTGGCCATGTTAAGACCACTTCATCTCCAACATATTGATACACTTCTGCATTGTACTTTTCAACAACTCGTAGGTCTTTGAAACAATCCTGAATCAACTTGCTATACTCTATATGGCCCAGTTTTTCGGCGATTGAAGTTGAGCTCTTGAGGTCAAGAAACATGAATATTCGTTCATCCTCTTTTGGCTGGTAAAATTCTCCTTTGATCATTCGCCAGAGATTTCCAGGACCTAGCTTTTTATCAATTTGTTTGAATATGTCTATAAAGAAAGCAATGAGAAAAAAGTAGAAAACCAGCAGAATCATTTCATTGGAAAACATGAATTCGCTGTATTGTTCCCAGTTGAATTCTTGTCCTATAACCCTGGTGAATACGCGCATGGCAAATGTCAGCAGAAGAAAAACGACAATTAGAAATGAAAACATTCCAATTAGCATTGCCTTACCTAAGGAAACGTTCTTGTATATCTTTTTTTCTATGAAATAATCAAGCGAACCAAAAAGAAAGCCTGTAACTGCCCCGATAACCAGGTGCAAACGAATTCGCTGGGGAAAGGTCAAAGGCTCGAAATCTTGAACAACTTCCTGACCGAACTCGCGCATCAATGCCCAGAAAATAAACGCCAAATTCCAAATGATAAAGTGGCGAAATAAGTACCGAAAGTATTTACGATTCTTCGAAAGGTTGATCATAATGGTAAGTCAAAATTCGGTAAACTATACCACTAATAAAATTTCGATTTATTTTGAACCTAAATGCCCTGGAGACGAAAAGTTGAAAAAGAGTAAAGTGAATTTTAAATCAATCGGAATCTTGACCTTAGTGCTTGTATCATGTTCATCACCACGACAGGAACTTGCTGTTATGATGCCTCCTTTGATTAACGGATTAGCACAGCCAGTTCAATTGGAGTTGGAACTGACACGAATTCCAATGAGTAATTATGTTGAGAATCCTGGCCAGATTGATTCGATTACGAGTGATGGACCATTTAACTATGAGGTTGATAATTCGGACATCATTCTGCTGGGACGTCCCAAAAAGCAACTTTATGTGCTTCATTTATGGAGCAATGGTTTTAAAGAAACTGTCCTGCTCAAGAGAACAAAACCTATTCTTCACAGCTTTCTATATCTCGGTGAAGCGAAGGAAGTAACTGTGAAGGGAGATTTCAATGATTGGGGTGACAAATCAATTGTGCTCAAGAGAAAGGATAATTCGTTCACTAATTATGTTCTGCTAAGACCAGGTGAATATGAATATTTATTTGTCGTTGATGGAGAGGAGATCCTGGATCCATATAATAAGGATTCCATACAGAGTGAGTCCCGATGGCATTCCGTCTTAACCATCCCAGGTGTGGACATTAGGAAATCTCCCACCCTTGACATAATTGGATACGACAATCAATCGATCCAATTATCGATTCAGAAGACTACCAATGTTTACGCATTCTGGCAGAATACACTTCTTGACATCTCTTTCAATGAAAATGAAGTGAAGATTAACATTCCAATAAATGCATTAGAAGTTGAACAATCTTTCATCCGGGTCTGGGCAGAGAATGAAGAGAGCTTTAGTGAAAAACTACAGATAGAACTTCGAGATGGTAATGTTGTTCAGGAAGTAGAAAAATGATTACTCGCCTAGGAGGATCATGCAAATTTCAATTGTTCATCCTTGTCCCAAATCCCCCAATAGGCGCCAACATCACCCTCAGACCCTACTTTCCATGATTCATCAAAGGATGAGAAATAGAAAATTTCTATATCGGCCTCCTTAGACCACTTTTGGGTGTTGATAAAGTACTTCATCGCATTTTCAGTTGAAGGAACCGCCCCTTCAAGTGGAGTTCCTTGGTCCGGCCATCCTGTTTCTGAGATAATCACCTTTTTGCCATTTCCAGCACTCATTGCTCTGTGATACATATCCTTCATATATAAGAGTGAATAATCCTGATCACAACCTTCCCAGAACGGGTAACAGTTTGCCAGGAGGACATCACATGCTTCTGTAATTGCGGGTCGTGCAGTAAACTCGTAATACGCGTCTACATATCCGACAGGAACGTCAGAGATCGAATCTTTTGCTCTATAAATGAACGAGAGTAATTCATCTTCACTTAAGTCGCCACGATACATTACTTCATTTCCAACAGCAGCAATGTCAACAAATCCAGCATTCGCAAGCTCGACTAGATTAGCGAGTTCTTTTTCATTGATTTCAGGATCGTTACCTAGCCAGGCCCCAACCAATGTTTTGATTCCGTATTCATGAGCCAGTCTTGGAATCAGCTCGTTTCCATCTGTGCATGAAAACGATCGAATCCATTTTGTATATGGTTTGATTATTTCAAGTCGCCTTCTGATTTGCCCCTCTGATAATTGATCACCCGGATTTTGTCCTTCCATATAAGGGCTAAAACACAAACCATGCATTCCAGCTTCTAGGAATTCTCTATAAATAGCTTTTAAATCATCTATGCTCTTGCCTTCATAATCGATGGAGGCAAGCGTTAAAAATCGTTCTTCTCTTAGTGACATCTTTGTCTTTGTTTATAATTCACCTCTTCTTTTGACTAACTCTGCCTTTATTTCTCTTGCTCTTTCCTCTGAGAGACTATACTTCCACATGACCCAAATGGCTAGTCCTGCTGTTACTGCTGGAATAATGATATCAGCAATTCGAAGATTGGTCATGGTTTCTGCACTTTGTACTGCAGCATTTTGATCAAATCCTACCAGCTTCAAGACCAATCCTCCTAAAACCAATGCAAGCGCCTGTCCCAGCTTCACCATCCACCAATAGATTGCACCAAATGTTCCTTCTTTTCTTGGCATTCCATTGTTCAATTCATCAAGGTCGCAGACATCAGCCGTCATACTCATCATTAATGTGAATAATCCGCCCAAACCAAAGGCCATAAGTGGAACAGGCATGAATATCATCCACGGATTCTCCGGGTTGAATCCCCACCATTTCAGTATGTATCCCACAATTGAAATGACTGTGGAAATGATAAATGCTTTTCGTTTTCCAAACTTGTTGGACAACCAGGAGATGATAGGTATTACTAAAAATGCGGTGATGATTGCTGTTACCGTTGAAAACCAAGCCGGCCAGTTTCCTGCATCGCCGAAGCTTCCATCGAACATGTAGAAAACGATAATGAAGTAGCTAAACGATGCTACCAGTTGGAATCCGTTGAAAACCAAAAACGTCGCTCCACATAGCCTTAGAAATGGGACATTCTTGACCGCCTCTTTGATACCTCTGAAAAGATCAAATAGATTAGAAAAGAGCGTCTTCCATGTAATTTTTGCTCTGTTCTCCATGTGTGCAGAATCAATACCCTTGCAAAATATTGCGGGTAATACACCTAACAGGAGACAAATACCCCCTACATAAATAGAAAGCTGTCTTACTCCAACAGCCTGAGATTCAAAAAGGTTAGGATTGGCAATGAGCACCCAAAACCAAGGAACAATCATCCATGCAACTTGTCCGATAGTATTGGCGAATGCCATCAGCCTTGTTCTCTCATTGTAGTCAGAGGTCATTTCATATCCAAGCCCGACCAGGGGAGTAGCAAACATGGTATTCCCAACTAGGAAGACCATCGACATGATTAAGAAGTACCAAAAGTTGTAGGTCTGTGAATTGGTTTCGTCTAGTTGCCAGAGGAGAATAAAGAAAATTCCACTTAAGATCGCTCCGATAAATATGTAAGGTCTTCTGCGTCCAAATTTTGAATTTGTGTTGTCAGAAATGAATCCCATAATAGGATCTGTGATTGCATCAAAAATTCTGGGAAGTCCACCTAATAAGCCTGCCAGGAATGGGTCCATGCCAAAGGCAGTGAGCAGGAAGAACATGAAAATGGCCAATGAGCCTGGGAGAAGGTTGAGCACCAAATGCCCCGCACCAAATGCTGATTTTTGTAATACAGGTACTTTATCTTTTGCCGCTGTTTTGTATTGTGACATAATTAGGTGTTTTGGTTGGTTATTACTATTGTTTGGATAGCCTTAGGATTAATTGAAACATCAGTGGTCTGATTGTTTAGGGTGAGTCTGAATTGTTTTGCTTCCTCTTGTTGATTGAAAATCACGACAGCAATAGAACCATCCGGATTTTTAGCTGCAGTTACCATTAAAGAATCGTCAGAATTTTCTACTCCGATGATCTTCGCCTCAGGACGGATGTATTTACTAAAATGGACAAGAACATAGTAGATAGGAGTGAAGTAAACTTCATCCTTTTCAGGGTCTACAATGACGGGAGCGACACACCAATTTTCAAACCAGTTGGGCCCTCCTTGGGTATCCAGCACCATGTTCCAGTCATCCCATCCGTCTACCCAATTATTCAGACATCCGATGATATCTCTTGCATATCGAAATGTGGGAACATATTTAGGATGTAAGTGCTTTTGATCAGCAGGCGCCCAATCCCAGCCCCAGTCTGTCGCTTCTTTCCTCCAATACCAATCATCATCTTGCCATTTTGGAACCTCTGCATCTACACAGGCTTCTGTCTGAAGTAAGTATTTGTTTGGAGATTTTTCGTGGGCATACTGTAATGCTTCAGGAAAGTAGTCATAGGTGCTCTCGTACCAGTGGATAGCGGTTCCAGCATAATATTTCGATGAAGCTTCGTCTTTGAACATTACATCTACCCATTCCTTCAAACCTTCCCTGTTTTGATCATACCCCAGGATCTTAACATCACCTTTCCCATCAGCTTCCAATTTTGGTCCCAGGTAATTTTGAACAAAATCGGTCATTTCCTCAGGTGTATAGTGCATGCTTTCCCAGTTGTTCCCGTTTCCATGTGGCTCATTTTCAACTGTCAATCCCCAGATATCAATTCCTTCTTCGCGGTATGCATCTATGTATTTTGAGAAAAACAATGCCCAAGAATCATAGTATTCGGGCAGAAGTTTACCGCCCACCCAGTGATTGTTGTCTTTCATCCACGGTGGGGCAGTCCATGGTGAAGCAAATATTTTGAAGCCTTCCTCTGAAACTTCCATTGCATCCTTGATCATCGGTATGAGATCGTCCATGTCTTCCTGGATGGAGAAATTCTCCAGCTCCTTGTCTCCGGCCACAGGCGCATAAGAGTAGTTGCTAAGTGAAAAATCACATGAATTCATGTGAGTACGGGTAAGGGAATAATTAGCTCCCTTGCTCCCAAAATATGCTTGCAGAATTTTCTGACGATTTTCAATGCTTAGCTGATTTAGCAAGTAGGCCGATGATTCTGTGAATGCCCCGCCAAAACCTGTGATTGTCTGCAACTGCTTCTCCGGTAGCAGTTTGATAGTTGATTTCTCATCAGAGGAAACAAACGCTGTTAGTTTCTTAAGCTTATTGCCATTCGCTGCTGTTTCATAAACATCAATGGAAAGCTCGTCTTTGGAAGAACATGCAATTGTCATGGCAATCAGTGCTATTAATAAGTGTTTATTCCCCTTTAACATTGTCGTTGTATTACTGCATCATTTCTAATTCAGGCTTCAAAGGAGGGTCTAGTGCTGCATCAATTACCTCTTCCTTGTTGCCACCGTAAGTTTTTAAAATCGGGTTGCCATTTCGAGAAAGCCCCTCAAATGCTCCTTTGTCAACCAAATCCCAAAGGGCATATTTGGCTTTTCCATCCTCTGTCAATAAACCAAAGTGATTTTCCGAGCCTTTGGCGTTGTTAGCATCTTTCCATGGTTCGTTGAATGCTTCGAAATAGAAACAGGAAATTTTTTCAGTGTTTGTCCAGTCGCGCAATAGCTGATAATAAAGCCCTTCTTTATATTCATCAGTGGCATTGGACCCATTTGGTCCGTAGTGACCGTTCGAAAAGCTAGCCCAACCAGTTTCACCAATGTGAATCGGCTTATCTACTCCTAGACTATTCATGTAGCTTTTCACTTTTTTGTATTGAGCGATGGCAAAATCTCGTG
>JANQST010000069.1 GCA_028279155.1 Cyclobacteriaceae bacterium | reverse complement strand
GCAGATTTTCAGGAGAAGAATCCAAACTTTGACGTTTACATGTCTGGAATGTCCATGCTCAATGCAGCATTTTTTGAATCAGCATCAGGAGACGCTGCAACATTGACTCCATTGATGTTCTTAATAGTTATTGTGACGATTTTGCTAACGACTCGAACGATAAGTGGAACGTTCTCAGCATTGATAGTTATCATTTTCTCTATCGTAACTGCGATGGGACTTGGTGGCTGGTTAGGTATTCAATTAACTCCTCCGTCCGCTTCTTTCATAAATATCGTCATGACATTGGCTGTTGCGGATAGTATACATGTATTGATTACGATGATTCAAAGAATGAGAAGGGGTGATTCGAAGCAGGAAGCTATTATAGAGTCGCTTCGAGTGAATTTCATGCCTGTATTCATTACCAGTTTGACCACAATCATCGGTTTTCTATCCATGAATACATCTGACTCGCCTCCATTCAGGGATTTGGGTAACCTGACGTCTATAGGGATGGCGGGCGCATTTCTTTACTCCGTAGTGACATTGCCGGCATTGATGGCAATCCTACCTGTATGGATCAAGAAAAGAGAGCCTAAGGAAGACAGCCTTCCAATACTTGAGCGACTGGCAAATTTTGTAATCACCAATAAGAAGGTGGTATTGGCTGCAAGTGTGGCATTTATCATTGGAACCTCGGCTCTTATCACCAGAAATGAATTGAACGATGAATTCATCAAGTATTTCAGCGAAGATGTTCCGTTCAGACATGACACTGATTACATTGCTGACAATCTTACCGGGATTTATACGGTAGAATTTTCATTGTTTGCGGGAGAAGAAGGAGGAATAAACAACCCGGATTACCTGAAGAAAATAAAGGAGTTTGAAGACTGGTTCTATACCCAGGATGAAGTAATCCATGTTAACTCATTTTCAGAAGTAATGAAGCATGTGAACAAGTCTATGCACGGTGATAATACCGACTATTTTCGAGTACCTGACAGTCGTGAAGAAGCAGCTCAATACTTGCTTTTGTACGAGTTATCGTTACCCTATGGGCTGGATTTGAACAATCAGCTGAATGTCGATAAGTCAGAAACCAGGATGATTGTCACAATGCAGAATATTTCCACGAGAGAAATGCTGGCATTGAGTGAACGAGCAACCGTGTGGTTAGAGCAAAATGCGCCTGAATACATGCGGACGGAAGGAGTGAGTAGCACGATGATGTTTGCCCACCTTTCCAAGCGACAAATCACAAGTATGATATCAGGAACCTTGGTAGCATTTATTCTAATCTCTGTAGTCCTTGGGTTTGCAATTCGAAGTGGGAAATTTGGGGCGTTGAGTTTGATACCAAATGTTACTCCTGTTTTGGTTGGACTAGGACTTTGGGGTTTGTTTGCAGGCTATATAAATACGGGAATTTCCATCGTATTTGGAATGACGCTGGGTATTATCGTTGACGATACAGTGCACTTTCTTTCCAAATATCTGAGGGCAAGAAGGGAGCATGGAAAATCAGCTCCTGATGCTGTGAGATATGCATTTTCAACCGTTGGTCAGGCTTTAGTTGTAACAACCTTTGTATTGATGGCAGGATTCTTCGTCATTGCTCAATCAGACTTTGGACTCAATTCTGATATGGCAAAAATCACTGTATTGATCATTGGTTTGGCCTTACTTCTAGACTTTTTCATGCTACCTGCACTTTTGCTCACTTTTAAATCAAAAAGAGCGCAAGATCAGGTTAGTACGGAAGAGGATCTTACACAGGAATCAGCGATATCCGCTTAATCATTAAATTTTTTAAAAACTGAAATCATGAAAGCGATTTTAACATACATGTTACTACTAATCGGGCTTGCGTTGTTTGCGCAAAGCCCTGAAGAAAAAGGACTCGAGATTGCACAAAAGGCCGATGAGGTCGACCAGGGATTTGAAAGTTCAAGTGTAAACTTGACCATGATCCTAACGAACAAGCAGGGTCAAGAGAGTACCAGGTACCTGGAAAACAAGACGCTTGAATTAACCGAAGATGGAGACAAGTCTTTGGTGGTTTTCAATAGCCCTAAAGATGTTCAGGGAACAGCAACAATGACGTTTACTCATAAGGAAGGTCCGGACGATCAATGGCTATATCTGCCTGCTCTAAAACGTGTGAAGAGAATTTCTTCCAGTAACAAATCAGGACCATTTGTAGGAAGCGAGTTTGCATTCGAAGATCTTTCTTCGCAAGAAGTTGAAAAATACGCCTACAAGTACATCGAAGAAAAAGGAGGCAATCATGTGGTTGAGAGATACCCACTTGATCCAAAATCCGGATATACCAAGCAATTGGTTGAATGGAATGCTGAAAACTTCCGGCTTGAACGGATTGAGTTCTACGATCGAAGAGGCGCTTTGTTGAAAACCTTGACGTATGGGGATTACAAGTTGTATCTCGACAAGCATTGGAGAGCTGGCGAGTTGAACATGGAAAATCACCAGAGCAACAAAAAAACCAAGCTGATCTTTGAAGGTTATGCATTCAAGATTGGTTTGACAGACAAAGATTTCACGCAAAACAGTTTGATCCGAGCAGGACGATAGAAGGGCATGATTCAAAATGTTTTGAGTAGGTTAGGTAGTACATGGCGGGCAATGCCCGCTGTGTTTTTACTTGGGTTCAGCTTCCAACTTGAAGCCCAGGATGATGAGGTCACAAAGGAATTTTCAGGAAATGTGAGCTTGGATAACAGGTACTTTTTCAATGACGGATTGTACCAAGGCCAACATCGTAACTACCTCTCAGCTTCCTTCACACCGGAATACCTGGTTGAATGGGAGGAGGGAAAAAAGAGCATCAAATTCACGGGCTTTGCTCGATGGGATCAATTTGATAGCAATAGGACTCATTTCGATGTACGGGAACTGTATTACCAGACAGTTAAGTCAAACTGGGAGCTTAGTGTCGGATTGAAGAAGATCTTTTGGGGTGTTACCGAATCTGTGCATTTGGTGGACATCATCAATCAAACGGATGTAGTGGAGAGTTTTGACGGGGAACAGAAGTTGGGCCAGCCAATGGTTCATTTCTCTTATTTAAGTTCTTTTGGGACGTTTGATCTTTTCGCCATGCCGTATTTCCGAAAAAGACAATTTCCGGGAAGAGAAGGAAGGTTGAGACCTTCATTTGTTATTGAAAAGGAAGATTTCACGTTTGAAAGCAGTGCGGAAGAATATCGTCCGGATTTTGCATTTCGATGGTCCCATTATGTCGGAGTATTTGATTTTGGTATTTCCCATTTCTATGGAACTGGTCGTGAGCAATTTTTCAGACCCAATCTCGACGGAACCATTGATATCTTTTATGGAGTTATCAATCAAACGGGATTAGATATTCAGGCTACTACTGGTCCTATTCTTTGGAAATTTGAAGGTATCACCAGGAAGAATGACTTCCAGGATATGAACGCATTTGCTGCTGGGATTGAATATACCTTCGGAAATGTTTGGAGCTCCGGAATAGACATTGGCCTGGTAAGCGAATACCTTTATGATGATCGGGATGAATTGGCGTTTAGCTCTTTGCAGGACGATTTGTTTTTTGCCACTCGGTTAGCATTTAATGATACCCAGGACACGCAGATTTTGTTTGGTGGCATCTTTGATCGGGAAAGAAGCAGCAGCCTTGTGAGTTTGGAAGGAAATCGCCGGTTTGGAAATGTATGGAAAGGAACTGTTGAAGCCA
>JANQST010000041.1 GCA_028279155.1 Cyclobacteriaceae bacterium | reverse complement strand
AGTTCAGGATATTCATTTTTCAACGTATTGAAACAATGTGGACATGCTGTGACAATTTTTTTAATTTCATACCCATCCAGCACCTGGATATTTGCCATTGCCTGCATTTGGAAAAGGAATTCATTTCCAGCCCTTCTTGCAGGATCTCCTGTGCACGTTTCTTCTTGTCCTAATACGGCAAAATTGATTCCTACTTTGCTCAGTATTTTGACAAAAGCTTTCGTGACATTCTTATATCGGTCATCATATGACCCAGCACAGCCTACCCAAAAAAGGATATCTGGTTTTTCACCCTTCGCAACCAAGTCCGCTACTGTTGGTATTATTATTTCGCTCATTGTTCTTCCTTTAATTCACCGGCCCAATTAAATCGATCTTGCGCTCCAAACTTCCAGGGTGCAAAATTGGTTTCAATGTTTTGAAACATAGCGTTCCAGGAAGCAGGTGAACCTGACTCTTCCATTGCTACGTATCTCCTTGTTTGCAGAATGATGTCCAGGGGGTTGATATTGATGGGGCAGGCCTCCGTACATGCATTGCAGCTTGTGCATGCATTTATCTCTTCTTTCGTGATATAATCTCCCAATAAAGATTTTCCATCATCGATCCCCTTTTCACCAACTTCTTCTAACCGGTCTCGTGTATCCATCATGATTTACCGGGGGGAAAGTTTCTTACCTGTGAGATTGGCAGGGCACTCGGACGTACATCGTCCGCACTCCGTGCACGCGTAAGCATCCATTAAATTTTTCCAGCTAAGATCATTGACATCCTTAGCTCCGAATTTCATGCCTTCAGGTGGTGGAGTTGCTTCGCCTTCAACAGGCATTCCTAACATAATTTTCACCTCATTGGTAATCTCCTCCATATTTATCATTTGACCCTTAGGAATGAGTCTTCCATAATAGGTGTTAGGGAAAGCCATGAAAATATGCAAATGCTTAGAGTGAGTCACGTAAAGTGCGAATGCAAAAATGCCTATGATATGAAACCACCAGGCTCCTCTTTCAATAAAAACAAGGGTACTGGTATCAATCGAATTCAAGAATGGGAACATAACAGCACTTATTGAAAAAACACCTGTTTGGGTGTAATGATCCGCTCCCCTGGTTTGAAGGATCTGATCCGCTCCATTCATACCGAGAATTGCTACCATCAATAGAATTTCTATGATAAGAATCAGGTTGGCATCCAAGGTTGGCCAACCTTTCATCTCGATTTTATGAAAACGACCTACTCTTAGAATATTCCTTCTGATCAAAAAGAAGACACAAGAAACTAGAACTCCCAAGGCCAGGAACTCAAAAAAGTTGATCAGAAATGTGTAGAAAGAGCCCAGGAACGGTGCAAAAATCCGATGTGCCCCCGAAAATCCGTCAATCACGATTTCAAGCACTTCAATATTGATCAAAACAAATCCCAGGTAGATCAATAGGTGGAGGAATGCAGGGATAGGTCGTTTGAACATCTTTTGCTGACCAAAAGCAACTAACAACATATTCTTAAAGCGCATGCCATTGCTATCTTCAAGGCTGGCAGCCTTACCCAGTTTTATGTTATCAGAAATTCTTTTTATCCTTTTGAAAATCAGAAAACCAAAAAATGCGGCAATGGCTAAAAAAATGATTTGTGGGAGATACTGCATAAATCTTGAATTCCTTTTGAACTATTGTTTTAAATGTTTTGCCTTTTCATAGAATTCTCTACTTTTGCCAACTCATTTTTTGAGGTGCTGTAGCTCAGTTGGTAGAGCATCGGACTGAAAATCCGTGAGTCGGTGGTTCGAATCCACTCAGCACCACATTCAAAGCTGTCTTTTTTTGACAGCTTTTTTTGTTTTCACCAACTCAATCCTTTTCGAGTAGTGAGTCGGTGGGTGGAACGCCACTCCGATCGAATCCACTCAGCACCACATTCAAAGCTGTCTTTTTTTGACAGCTTTTTTTGTTACCTCGAATATAGATCAAATCTCTACATTTAGTATGCATGCATACTATTAATGGTATCAATTTTCTATTAATTTACATTTGATAATCAAGAGCGATCCGACGATTATCCTCACCACATTATTTGTATTAACCAATAACCACTAAGATGCAGTTAGTAAACCTCCATCAACTGAAAATAAGCCATAAAGTCACGTTGGCATTTGCTGTTGTTATTTTAATCTTCATTGGATTTGTATTGTCATCTCTTTACAATCTAAATCAACTTAAGGACACTCTATCAAATCCAGACTTGGTCAGTATGATCTCACAATCATCAGCAGATGTTTCCGCCGATTTTGAATCCAGTATTTCGGTGATCGAACGGTTGAAATCTCAATCCTACACATTCATTGTCCTTGCTGTATTGGCCGCCATTGGGGGTGGTTATCTTCTTTCTCGAAATATAATGGAAGAGTTAGGTGTTCAGCCGTATGAAGCTGCCTTGATTGCAAGCAATCTTGCGATTGGGAATGTTGGGTTTGAGTTGCGAAAACCAAAAATTCGCGGATTATATAAAGACATGAGAACTATGATGATGAACCTCGGAAGGATTGTTCGTGAAACCATCCAGGTCTCTGATAACCTGGCATTATCCTCGCAGCAATTTGCTTCTGGTTCTCAGAAAATAAGTGAGGTGGCAAATGAGCAGACTGCATCAGCAGAAGAAGTCGCTTCATCAATGGAAGAAATCGTTTCTTCAATTCATCAAAATTCTTCTAATGCCGAAGAGACGGAAAAAATCAGTAGGAAAGCTGCTGAAATGATCTCTGAAGTTAATGATTCAGTTAAGCAAACGGTATCACGAATGACAACCGTTTCTGAAAAAATAAAGATAATTGGTGAAATTGTGCAGCAGACTAACATTCTAGCCCTTAATGCTGCAGTTGAGGCTTCCAGAGCTGGTGAGCATGGAAAAGGGTTTGCAGTGATTGCTTCCGAGGTTAGAAAATTGGCAGAAAAAAGCAGTACGGCAGCAGATGAAATCATAGAACTGGCTGAGTCAAGTGTCGAAGTGGCCGGTCAATCAGATCAACTTTTGACTGAAGTTATACCTGATATTGAACGTACCTCACAGTTAGTTCAAGAGATTGTTGCAAGTTCAAAAGAACAAAGCCTGTCCTCGGAACAAATTAACAATGCACTTCAGCACTTGAATGAGACGGTCCAGCACAATGCGGCGGCTGCCGAAGAGATGGCTGGAAGCAGCAATGAATTGAGCATGCAAGCTGAGAGTCTCAAGACAACTATTTCCTTCTTCAAGCGCAACTAGTAATAATTTTTCTCGTATACTTTGTTAGTAAGATACCGATCGGTATATTTGCATTCAAATCATGAGAAACCCTGAGCAGACAAAACAATTAATTATTGATAAGGCGTTGCCCATTTTCAATACAAAAGGGTACAATGCTGCTTCTTTATCAGATATTACTGCTGCTACAGGTATTACCAAAGGCGCTATTTATGGGAACTTTAAGAACAAAGATGAAGTGGCCACAGCTGCATTTGACCATGCAGTGGAGATCATTATTACTTTGTTATCCCAACACGTTCGATCAAAAAACAATGCTCCGGATAAGCTAAAAGCTATTGTTGATTATTATGCGGAATATGTAAACAACCCTCCGATACCTGGTGGTTGTCCAATTCTAAATTCATCCATCGAGGCAGACGATAACCTTCCCTTTTTACGGTCCAAGGTGATTCGTACCATTGCTTTGATGAAAGAATCACTTTCCAAAATCGTCAACCGAGGTATCCTTGAAGGACAAATAAGAAGAGGTGTCGATGCTGAGGAGATGGGAGTTTTCTTTTATGCAACCATTGAAGGTGCCATCTCACTTTCCAGGATAGAAGGTGATGGCAGATCATACAAGCACGTTAAGAATATTTTATACAGAATGATTGAAGAAATATCGGGTTGAAAATTTTTTACTCACTAAAATACCAATCGGTATATTAAATTTTATAACATGAAAGATACCACCACATATATAGCTGTTGAAAATGAAGACATGTCCAGGCCTGCTGACAGACCTGATAAAACCAATTGGAAAATCGAACTCATTAAAAAAGGACTGAGTGTTCTTCAGCATGCCTCACCAAAGAAATCAGCAGAAATTATCTGGCATTATTTTACGATGCCTGGGAGGACCAAATTTTCTGAACCTCAGAAAAGATTGATGAAAGACGCTGAGATCATCAAATCCAATTATAAGGGGGATGAGATCACGGCATACCGATGGGGGTCTGAGGGTCCGAAAGTGCTAGTTTGTCACGGATGGAGATCCAAGATCGCTGATTTCAGGAGGATGATTGAAGCCT
>JANQST010000036.1 GCA_028279155.1 Cyclobacteriaceae bacterium | reverse complement strand
ATCTCAAGGTGTATAGAGACACTTCTCTGCGGTCTCAGGCAAGGTCAGGGAGTGAACGCATTTATGAAGTAGCCAAAGGAGACCTTCTTGAGCTTTTGGATAATGGGATTCAATTCCGTGGCTATTACCATGTAAGGTTTCCAGGAACAACAATTACAGGATACATATATCGCTCACAGGCAAAAAGAATAAAAGGAGATCTGCCAATCTTCTATGACACCTCTGAGGCTATTGAGGTGACCGTTATTGATGTAGACGCTGGAATGAGTGCTGTTGCAGTTTTGCCTAACAAGAAGCTGCTTGTATTTGATGCCGGACTTTACAACAGAGCCTACGACTATATCAGTGCTCGGTTTGATAAGAATGCTTATGAGATTGATTACATGATACTAAGTCATACCGATGCAGATCATTGGGGATCGGCAAAGGAATTGGTTAGAGATTATAAAGTGAACAATCTCCTTCGTACTGACTATCGAGCTAGCAAACGATCAAAAACACTGACGGAAGGAGTGACTGAAATTGGTAAAAAAACCTCCATTAATGATATTAATATCAGTGAAGTAGCTCATGAATTAAGCCCCGGCGAAGAATTCTATGAAAACAATGGTGTTAGGTTATCATTTTTAATGGGTTTTGGCGATCTGCCAAACGGATGGACAGCCTTGAGTTCTTCTAAAAAGAATAATGGGGTGAGCATTGTGGTGAAGCTTGAGTACGGTGACCATTCAATTCTCTTTACTGGGGACGCAGTTGGCAGGTATGATGGTGTAGATGGATGCATTGCGTCAGAAGCATATATGCTCTCTACACTAGATGCCGAAATGCTCGACACTGACATTCTGGTAGCCGCACATCATGGAGCTGATAATGGAAATTGCAAAGACTTTATTCATGCAGTAAGCCCTCAATATGTCATCTTCCCATCGGGAGGCAGTTACAGGCATCCGCGCAGAACTACTGCTGAACGCTTCTTAGAATACGGCGTACCAACAAAAAACATCTTTCGTACAGACACCTATGATAAAGAATGGGGAGGCCCTGAACACTATAAACAGGAATGGAACGTACCTTACTCGAGTTCTGATCGGGATATCCCCATGGATGATCATGTACGTATGGTATTGCCAATGAATGGGAACATTCAAATAGGTTATGAAAACCAGTAATTTTAAGTGTGGCTGAAGGCAAAGAATACAACAAGGAACAACTATTTCTTATTTGGTTTCTGTACCAGTTAAACCAACAATCAAGTCTTAGCGCACCAGTCTACTTTTCCCAGATATTTGAGCGAATTGATAAACCACTCCTTGTTGTCAAATCGATTGAAGAATTGAAGGGTGATGGTCTACTTGTCGCTGACTTAAATACACCAATTATTGGACAACTTAGCAAAGAAGGTGCAGAATTTTACTTGTCAAACCCTTTTCTGTTCAAGGAAGTCTCAAAGGAATATGAGTGGCTACTTGAACATTTGTCTGATGATCAATTCATTTCATTACTGTATGCGAATCGGGAGGATACACCTCCAAAAAAACAAAATAACCCAACCGGGAAATTCGAACATGATATTGAAGGACAAAGTATTTACTATGATGAAGATGGAAAAGAAATTGGGCGTCAACCAATACGAAGAGCAAAAGCTAGTGAAGAATCAAGACCACATCATGCTCTTTCTGTTAGTGAGACCGATGAAGACCTACTAAAAGAAGGCTATATCAATCAGGGGTTAATTGGTTATTGCGAGAAGGAAGGGAGTGAATCTTTAGAACTATTAAAACAGGTTCTACTAGATACCAATCCAAAAGACTATTTCTACTATATCAAACGAGAAGCAGAAAAAATACCTTCTAAATCTAGGGAGTTGGAATCCATTGGTTACATTCCAATAATTCCACAAGAGGGTACTACCAGATTATATAGGTATTTTAGGAAAGAGGCATTTGACCATTTCTATTGTACAGATCCTCATAGGGATTTGATAGATGAAAATGGATACAAAGCAGAGAACTGGTGGCAGTATCAAATTTTTCTGACTCCTTCAGAATCGCGCTTACCAGTATATGTTTATTCCACAGATCCTTCGATGCTCTTGTTTCGACCTTTGATCGACTCAGATGAGCGATCTAAGGATCAATTTAAATATAAACGCTCCGCTCCCTTTTGGTCCGATTCAGCAACCGACATAGACGAATTTGGCCGGGAAAGTTTAGTTCGGGCCGTTGTACGATCGACCAATAAACTATTTGATCAAAAGACTTTTAGAGATTCATACACAATTCACCTTAATGGCGAATGGGGAGCAGGAAAATCTTCAATGCTTAAATTCTTCAAAAAAGAATTAGAAGCAACCAATTGGAAGATTGTGGAGTACAATGCCTGGGAAAATCAATCATTTCGTGATCCCTGGTGGATACTGATCAATGCGATCAGCAAAAGAGCAACGAAAGGTGATTTTAAGGGAAGTTTTAACTCACATCGTTACTGGAAGTTTAAGATGCAGTATCGTCACAAATTTGCTGCTCTTGCTTTAATTGGAATCTTTGCTATAAGTGCCTATTTCTTTTCAACTTCGCCTGGAGCTTCCTCAGATAGTATTGGGTTTTATGGTAGTCTCATCGGTCTGGTTGGTGCCATTGTCAGTGTCATCACAGGCCTGACCACCAATTTCTTTTATAAAGACATTTCGGAAGAAGACTTAAAAAAGCAGTTTTCTGATCATCCCTTTAAACCAATACGAGATCGCTTTAATGTGATTGCCGAACAAAACAAATTGGCAATTTTCGTTGACGACCTGGATAGATGCAATGTCGATCCGACCGTTACGTTGTTGGAAGGAATTCAAAATTTGTTTAAAGGAAAAAAAGTCCTGTACATTATCGCCGCTGATGGAGCTTGGGTCAGTCAATGCTTCACCAAAAAATACGAATCATTCAAGGACCTGGAAGAATCGGGCGTTCGCATCGGCGATAAGTTTTTGCAAAAGAGTTTTCAGTTGAAGATCGACGTACCAGAGATTGGGGAAGATTACCTCAATGCTTATTGGAGTCGTCTCATTGATCATCGCTTTGTTGATGAAGAAGCTCAAGAAATGACTGATACCCAAACTAGACCACCAAATCGAGTTGAATTCGAAAAGATGGCAACCGAGATTGCTAAGGCCAAAAAAGAAGAACTGGATAAATCACTTGAACATGCGGAGGAGGAAGTCGAAGAGAATATTCAGTCCTATTTGGTAAAATTTCTTAACCTTGGGGTTCCCCAAAATCCTAGGCAAATGAAGCGATTCGTCAATCAATACGTCGTAGCTAGACAGACAAGAATTATTGAGACTGGAGGCAAAGATGATTACGGCGACAATGAAAAAGATATCAAACATTTAATATTCGCAATGAAATATCCATCCTACCACGAAAGTTTGAAAAGGGGAGAAACTAAAGCGGAGGACTTTAAGGATGGGAGTAAGCACAAGGAGTTAAACACCTTTGAGAGAGACGAAATAATAGATTTGCTAGGTTAACTAAAAATACCCAAAAACAGGTATTGCCTATCCTTGACAACCGCGGTAAGTTTGTTTCCACCAACCCACCGATCATACCTACCACCCATTGGGTCACAACTACCACGATTTAATCATTCCTACCATCATTGGAACGATTTTTACCACTCATTAGATCATTCCTACCATGATTTGACCATTCCTACCACCTCTGAAATGATCGCTACCACGATTTAATCATTTCTACCACTCCTGGAACGATTTCTACCTCGAATTCAGCCGCCACACTATGGAATGAATGATTTGTCAAACAAAAATTTAAGAACATGTTAAAGAACCAATCAATTGATTCAAAGCTGCTCTCCAGCAGAGTAGCCATTGAAAACGGACAATCCAATACTTCGATCTCCTCACAGCTAGCACTCTACGGGTATGATAGCACGAAAATGGCCGAGGGACAAACGTTGCTGGAAGATGCTGAAACCAAACAAGCTAAACAAAAAGAAGAGTACGGCGAGCAGTATGATGCTACCGACGAGTTGGCAGAGGCCAGAACAGAAGCCAACAAAGTTTACATGAGGCATGTTAAAATCGGTAGAATTGCTTTCAGGGAGGATCGTGGCATACAGTCATCACTGCAACTCAGTGGTAGGAGAAAGCATACCTATTCCGGCTGGTTACAACAAGCCCGGGTCTTTTATCAGAATGCCCTCGATGATCAAGAGAT
>JANQST010000013.1 GCA_028279155.1 Cyclobacteriaceae bacterium | reverse complement strand
GCAGCAGCATCACTTGAATCAGTTACACGATGAATGTTGATTAAAAACGAAGCGACTTGTGTGTGCATGCCAAACATCTGGTTGATGGGATAGTTATGATGCCTGTATTTATAATCAGAAATTTGGTTTTCCGCATTCTCCTTAAATAACTGGTAGCTAATCCTGGTTTGAAAATCCAATGCATCAGGGTTGATGGAATCCAGGAGTGTTTGTAACTCCTGCTTGGTAATTTCCAATTCCTTGGCATTATTCTCTTCGGAAAGATCACTCCACTTATCGTAATCCTTCTTTATTCCGAGATAACTCTGGAACATGGGCGATCGATCCATCGATCCGTTAAAGCTCTCTTCAAAAAAAGCATTTGCCTTCTCCGATTCCGATTCGATCTCCTCTGCTGTATAGGTTCTGGATTCTGGTCCCGCACAGCTAAGAATAATAATAGATAGTACTGGTATTAATTTGAGTGTTTTCATGGTTAAGTCATTTTGTTAAACCGGTTGATAGACTAGTAAGCCTTAGATTTAGTTACAGCACTGCAAATTAATCATTACACCAAGGATCTTTGCGAATTAGCTACGGTACTTTATCTATTTTTAGTCCATGGTCATCAATCTCATTTCCGGTCCTCGTAATATTTCCACAGCAATGATGTATTCGTTCGCACAACGATCGGATACGAAAGTACTGGACGAGCCTTTTTATGGCTTTTACCTTCAAAAAACGGGAATTGATCACCCTGGCAAGGAAGAGACCATCCAAAGCCAGGACAAGGATCCCGAAACGGTCATTAACAAAATAGAAAAACTCAACACCGAATTCCCGGTTGTTTTTGTGAAAAACATGGCGCATCATCACGAAGTGCTGGATTGGAAATACTTGACTGAGTATAAGAACGTATTCTTAATTCGTGACCCCAAACAGTTGATCGCATCGTTTGCCCAGGTGATAAAAGAACCTACCATGCAGGACATTGGTTTGCAACATGAAGCCGAATTGCTGGAGTATGTTTTTGAAAATAGCAAACACTCACCAATTGTGGTTGATTCCAACAATATTTTACCTGACCCAGAGTATGGGCTCACTCGTTTGTGCGAACAATTGGACATTCCTTTTGAACCTTCAATGCTTTCCTGGAAAAAAGGACCAATCCCTGAAGATGGGACCTGGGCTAAGTACTGGTATAAAAATCTCCATAACTCAACAGGTTTTATGAAACAAAGCACCAGTGAACGAGAATTGCCGCAGAATTGTCAACCACTCTACGAACAGGCACTTCCCTTTTACCAAAAACTTGCATCACAAATAACCTATTAACAATTTTACCTAATTCAATAATTCATTCATTCTACCATTCACTCATTTAATAAAACATGCTCCAGAAATACAATCCAAAAAATGACAACATCCAGGTATGGGTGGGTGATCAATTGTATCATCGAAATGAGGCAAAAGTTTCTGTATTCGACAGTTCGGTACAAGGAGGCGACACGGTATGGGAAGGAGTTCGGGTGTACAAAGAAGGACTGCTTCACTTGGATCGCCACATCGATCGAATGTTTGAATCGGCAAAAGCGCTTGCCTTCGATCATGTACCTACCAGAGACTTCATTAAAAATGCCATTAAGCAAACTTTAGAGGCCAATGGACAGGATGAGAACACCCTGATCCGACTAACACTTAGTCGCGGCGAAAAGATCACTTCCGGTATGGACCCAAGACTAAATCAAAAGGGAAGTTGTCTGATTGTTCTTGCAGAGTGGAAGCCATTGGTGTATGATAATGCTTCCGGAATCAAAGTAATTACCTCCACTCAAAGGCGAAATGGCCCGCAATTCCTGGATTCGAAAATTCACCACAGCAACTTGCTCAATAACATTTTAGCAAAAATCCAGGCGAACATTGCCGGCGTGGATGCCGGCATCATGCTGGATGAACGAGGCTTTGTGGCGGAACTCAATGACACCAATCTTTTCATGGTTAAAAATGGAAAACTCTTCACTCCATTTGCCAACGCATGCCTTCATGGAATCACACGGGGGTTTGTATTGGAATTGGCTGAAGGGAATGGAATTCCAAACGAAGAGCGCAACCTAAGCCTCGTTAATTTTTACAATGCGGATGAAGTATTTGCTACGGGTACCATGGGTGAACTGACACCTGTATTGGAAATGGATGGAAGAAAAATTGAAAACAAAAGCGGAACTAAAGTACGGGAAGATTTGTCCGAACTCATGCGTAAGGCCCGTGTTGATCACTGTGAAAAACTATAACATGCGAAACTTTCTAATAACTATACTCCTACTGTTAATCGTTTTTTCGTGCCAACATGGAAAAGAACAGGCAGATAAAAGAAACGAGGTGCTTGTACTTGGTCTAATCCATAGTGGTCATCGAACACAAAAGGAATTTTCCATTGATGTATTGACGAAATTGATCCGGGATATCAATCCGGATGTGATCCTAACCGAGATCCCTCCAGATCGTTTTCCTAAGGCCATGAAAGAATTCACTGAATTAGATACGATCATGGAACCAAGAGTAATCCGTTTTCCGGAATACGTTGACGTGATTTTCCCACTAACCAAAGAGATGGATTTCGACATCATCCCAACGGCCGGATGGACTAGAGAAATGGCAGATGCACGTAGTAAGAAACTTCGGGAAATTAGCCAGGACTCTTCAAGAGTAGAAGAATGGACTGCTTACACCAACGCAAATAAAAAAGCAGATTCCCTAATGGAAGCATCCGGTAGAAGATACGATCCTTATTGGATCAATTCAGATGCTTATGATGAAGCAGCAGAGGTAAGACTTGGCACCTACAACGAACTTTTCAATGATGAACTTGGCCCTGGTGGCTGGGATAATATCAATGAATCTCATTACTCCTATATAGCCAACGCACTAGATTCATTAACAAACCAGAACAAACGTATACTCATTACCTACGGCGCTGGACACAAAGGATGGTTTTTAAGAGCATTGAAAAAACGAGATGATATACGTCTGGTAACACTGCAGGAGCTTGTACCAAGGCCGTCAGAATAAAAAGTAAAGGGCTGCAAACTGAACAAGCCACAGTCGCAACCTTTCTAACCTACCTAAGAGGACCTTTATCAATTAACTTAGTTTCCTTCTTTAATAGGCCAGAAAGGAAAACGTCAACAACTTGATAGAAAAAAATAGAGGTCAAGGATTGCTAATGAATGACTACTGCCTTGACCTCATATCAGTATGAAGAGGATATACTAATTTCTTAAAAGTAAGGGCTGCCAAAAATTGACAGCCCTATTGGAACTCTCCCATCACAAATCAACGCGTTAGTTTAGCCAACTCGTAGATTTAGCAGGTGCTACATTCTTCATACGCATATAAATGGTCACTTTACCCTGCTCTCTATGAAGGTGATGTTCCGTTTGCATTAATAACTCCATACGGCTAAGCGTCTGACCGAAAAAATTGACTGGGTCTTCAAAACCTTCAATTTTCGGAAGCGTCGCAATGATAAAATCAAACGACTCTTCCAGGTCTGCAATGATGGCATCCTTGCCACTCACATTTTCGAGCGTGTTTTTGTTCTTGGCATTGTTGTCGATTCCTGCTACAGTTCCAACAAAAAACCGGTTAGAAGTCGTGATATGCTTGATCTGGTCACCAAAGGATCTTAAACCTTCAGCAGGTACGAAAGCAAAATGTTCTTCAGGCATGGCTTTGGCAGAGTTCACAACCATGTTTTTCATGTTTTTCCATTCAAACACCAATCGATCCTGTTCAATGCTTTGTGCTGAAATGATGGAAGTCGCAGCCATCAATACAACAGCCGCACATAGTATTTTTTTCATGTTCGTAGATTTAGTAAAAATGTAGGTCGATATACGAATCATTCTTTCACAAGAACATAAAATTGATGTTGGAGGTAACACATGATGCAGGACGCAATTGGAAAGTATATTTGATCAGACATAACATACCTGGCCTATCATGAAAAATACAATTACAACTTCCCTCTTTGTTTTGGTTTTGGCATTAAGTGCAAAAAGCCAGGGGGATCAAAAAGACTATCAGCTTCAAGATAAGCCTTTTACTGTAGAGTTTTACTACAAAATAAAGTGGGGCTATTTCGATGAGTTTCTTGACCTGTATAAGAAAAATCATTGGCCGTTCATTAAGATAGGTCTTGACAATGGATCGATCGTGAACGCAAGAGTT